>JBPEXB010000300.1:0-2581 GCA_052032125.1 Acidimicrobiia bacterium | reverse complement strand
CTCTCGACGGTGGCCCCACGATGGTTCGTGGCGACGGACGGGCTGCCCGCCTCGATCCTCCGACCACCGGAACGCGTTCCAGCGGTGAGCCGCTTCGGAGGATCCCACTGAGTCGGGTGATGTGGTGGAGAACATCGTTCCGACTCGTCCAATGCTCAGGAGCTGAGCCTGAGCATCCCCCTTGACCAGTCACTGTTCGACAGTGACTCGCGTAGATATCTGTCGGGCGACACCCCCGGTCACTTGAGGACTTGTGTGGCGAATTCTGGGAGGTCGTGCGCGGCGGTCGACCTCTACCCTGTGCGCAGGATCGGTACCGCAACAGGCGGACCGCAACCAAGGAGGGTGACGATGTTCCTGGCGATCGACGTGGGCAACACCCAGACCGCCATCGGTGTGTTCGACGGTCACGACGTGGTCCGACAGTGGCGCCTCTCGAGCGGGCGCGAGCGGACCAAAGACGAGTTCTCCATCATGCTGCGGGGCCTCCTGGAGCCGGCGGGCTACGAGCCGGGCTCCTTCGAGGGCGCCGCCATGTCGTCGGTGGTTCCGCCGGTGGCGATGGCGCTCGAGGCAGCGCTGGCGCAACTCGTCAACGCTCCCGTGCTGGTCGTCGGGCCCGGCATCAAGACCGGCATGGCCATCAAGATCGACAACCCCCGCGAGGTGGGAGCCGACCGGGTCGTCAACTCGGTGGCGGCGGCCGAGAAGTACGGGTCCCCGGTCGTGGTGGTCGACTTCGGCACCGCCACCACCTTCGATGTGGTCGACGCCGAGGGCAACTACTCGGGTGGCGCCATCGCCCCCGGTCTCGAGGTCTCCATGGACGGCCTGGTGGCCGCCACTGCCGCCTTGCGCCGGGTCGACCTCGAGGAACCGCGCTCGGTGATCGGCAAGGGGACCGTCGAGGCCATCCAGTCCGGGCTGCTCTACGGCTACGCCGGCCTCGTCGACGGGATCGTCGCCCGCATCTGGAAGGAGATCGGTCCCACCCAGGTCGTCGCCACCGGTGGCATCGCGCCCACCATCGTCCCGCTCTGCGAGCACGTCTCCGACATCGACAGCTCGCTCACCCTCGACGGCCTCCGCATCATCTGGGAGCGGAACGAGTAGGGACCCCCTACCCTCCCGCGGCATGGACGAGGAACAGCAGCCGATCGACGAGGAGGTCCCGGAGGGGCTGGCGCTCGCCGATCATCCCCTGACCGCCCGCCGGCTCGAGAAGCTGGAGGCGGTTCGGGCGAGCGGCCGAGACCCCTACCCGCTCGGCCATCAGCGAAGCGCCACCGCAGCCGACCTCCATGGGCGTCACCCGGACCTCGAGCCGGGCACGACCACCGGCGACATGGTGCAGGTGGCGGGGCGGCTGATGAACGTCCGGCGGCTCGGCAAGCTGGTGTTCGGGGTGCTCCAGGACGGCTCGGGACAGATCCAGCTGTTCGTCGATCGGGGCCGTCTGGGCGACGACGAGTTCGAGCGATTCGAGGATCTCGACGCCGGCGACTGGGTGTGGGCGAGTGGCGAGGTGATCACCACCCGGCGGGGCGAGCTGAGCGTTCATCTCGACGGCTTCGAGCTGCTCGCCAAGGCGCTGCGGCCCCTTCCGGAGAAATGGCACGGGCTGCAGGACAAGGAGCGACGGTTCCGCCAGCGCGAGCTCGACCTGCTCGTGAACGAGGACGCCCGGCGCATCGCCCTCACCAGGGCGGCCGTCGTCTCGGAGCTGCGCGACCAGTTCGAGTCCCGCGGTTTCGTCGAGGTCGAGACCCCGGTGTTGCTGACCCAGGCGGGCGGGGCGCTCGCCAAGCCCTTCGTCACCCACCACAAGGCGCTCGGGATCGAGATGTTCATGCGGATCGCCACTGAGCTGCATCTGAAGCGGCTGATCGTCGGCGGGATGGAGCGAGTCTTCGAGATCGGCCGCATCTTCCGCAACGAGGGCATCGATGCCACGCACAATCCGGAGTTCACGATGCTCGAGGCGTATCAGGCGCTGGCCGACTACCACGACATCATGCGCCTGATGGAAGAGGTCTTCGAGGCGGTCGCCACCAGGGCGACCGGCTCGGCGCAGATCACCTACGGCGGGCGCGACCTCGACCTGGCTCCCCCGTACCGGCGGGTGGCACTCCTCGACCTGGTGTCGGAGGCGCTTGGAGAAGCGGTCGAGCCCGGGATGGACGTCGACAAGCTGCGATCGCTGGTGGAGGCGGCCGGGCTCACCCTCGACCCGTCGTGGGGCTTCGGCAAGCTCGTCCAGGAGGCGTTCGAGGAACTGGTCGAGCACACGCTCTGGGAGCCGACCTTCGTCATGGACCACCCGGTCGAGATCTCGCCGCTCGCCCGGGCGCATCGTTCGATCGACGGCTTGGTCGAGCGGTTCGAGCTCTACATCGCCGGGTCCGAGTACGTCGACGCGTTCACGGAGCTGAACGACCCCCTCGACCAGCGCCGGCGATTCGAGGCGCAGGCGGCGGCGCGGGCTGCCGGAGACGAAGACGCCCATCCCATCGACGAGGAGTTCCTCAGGGCCCTCGAGCTCGGCATGCCGCCGACCGGTGGCCTCGGCATCGGCGTGGAC
>JBPEXB010000030.1:0-2503 GCA_052032125.1 Acidimicrobiia bacterium | reverse complement strand
CTTCCGCGGCGTTCCCGTCGGCGCGATCGCGTTCGGATTCTGCGACCTGACGCTGCGCTTCCGCGTCGGATTGGGCGTCGAGTGCGTTCTGCCTCGCAGTTTCGGCGAGATCGGTTTGGCGGTTGGCCTCATCTCGCTGAGCCTGCGCTTCGTTGGCCTGACCGACCGCAACGATCGCCCCCGCGGCGGCGGCGATCCCGAGCCCGAGGACGACGATGCCCGCTGCCCACGCAGTGCGGACCGTGCGCCGGTGCTGACGGACTTCCTCGGAGGCCAGGTCCTCCTTGGGGATCCCCCGAATCGAGGAGGCGATGTCGGCGACAGCCGCGGCGAACCCAGGGTTCTTGAGGTCCAGTTCGGTGTCCGTGTCGACTCCCCTCAGGTCGACCCAGCGTGGCTCCTCGTCGAACACACCTCGCAGGGAATCCGGAGCGGCGCTGCCGTTGACGTCACCATCGGCCCACCCGAACTCGCCGCCGGTGACCACCGGGAGGATCTTCTTCGGATCCCGGTTGGCGACCCAGTACGTGATCTCCTGGTTCACCCACTCAGACGTGGCGGCGTCCGGGGACAGCAACAGCACGAACCATCCGGCCGTGTCCAACGCCTCCGTGATGGACGACCACAGGTGGGGATTGGCGCTCAATGACGACTCGTCGCGGAAGAGCCGCACGGCTCGTCGTCGCCACCACGGCTTGGCGAACCGCTGCAACGCCGCCTGCAACCGCGGCGCCAGCAATCCGTCGGCCGCGTGCGAATACGAGATGAATCCGTCGTAGACCTGCTCGGTCGGAGAGCCCGCGCCGCTCCTGCGCGGCTCCTGGTGCAGCTCGGTCACAGGGCTTTCCGCCTCAACGCATAGAGCGGCAGCGAGCCGTACCCCTTGGCGGTCGGCATCGTGCCGACGTACTGACACTCGAAAGACTGGCTGCCGGCCAGCACCGCCAGGGCAGCGAACGAGTGCGTCGTGTAGATCTCGCCCTCGGGCGTGCGGGGCTCGATCCGGGCGGTTTGAGTGACTCCGGCGCCGTAGAAGAGACGGTTCCCAGAGATCGGATCCCACCCGTCGAACACCGGCGTGGCATGGGCGGCCACCCGCATGCCCCGCAGACCGGGCAGGCCCAGCTCGGCGAAGTCGAAGCCCCCCACCGCCTCCTGAACCGTCAGGGCGCACTCGGCGGCGCTGGCGACGTCGTCGAACACCAGGTAGACGCCGTCGCCCCAGGTTCGGCCCGAGAGGATCTGGGGGCGGAACGGATCGAGCACGTGGGAGAGCTCGGCCATCACCCGGTCCTGGAAGTCGAGCACCTGGGCATCGGTCAGCTTCGAGAACCCGGCGAAGTCGGCGAAGACGATCGAGCGGATCTGCCGGGGCTGGCGAGGGGCCGGCCCATCGCCGAGCGGCGGGCCAGGGGTGACCCCGATGATCGTCGACTCGCGGCCGGTCACCGACCAGTGGGCCACGTCGATGGCCGTGCCGGCCACTCCGTCCGACGGCGTCCCATCCCACACCGCCACCTGGTGGGCCTCCGTCTCCAGATGCCCCGCCCGGATCAGCGCATCGCCCATCGCCACCCGGGCGCAGAAGTCGAACAGCACCGGATCGTCGAGGTACTCGCTCGTCGTGACGATCTCCACGGAGGCGGCACCGTCCAGACATCGTTCGAAGCGCCCCCGCCACTCCTGGCCGGCCGGCAGCACGGACGTCTCCAGGAACTCCTCCTTCGGGAACGGCAGCACCACGTTGAGCTCGGCGCCCCGCTCCAACAGCGCTTCAGCGGCCAGGATGTCGGCCCCGGCCGCCAGCGAGCCGAACCCGGAGCCGACGTCGAGTGCCTCGAACGTCTCACGGAACTCCTCGGCCACCCGGGTCTGCTCGGTCACCGGGAACCGGCCCCGCTGGCCGTCCGGTTGGATCACGTGCCCGCAGTAGTGCACGACCCGAGGGTTCCGCAATGGGGCCAGCACGGCTTGGTCGATGGACTTCAGTTCGCAGACCAGCTTCAACTGTTTGAGCGTGGTCGCCTTGGAGGCGCTGCGCTGGGCTCCGGCGGCTGCCGCCCGCTCGATGGCGGTAGCAGCGGACCCCACATCGCCGAGGACCAGGGCCACCTCGGCCGCCGATGCCGCCGTCCAGTACCGCTCGTCGGGATCGTCGGTCTCGTCGATGGCGATCGAGGAGGCGATGGCGGCCGCCTTGGCGTCGTCCCCCGCCAAAAGCCACATGGTGGCGGCGTTGACGCCGTGGAAGTGGGAGCCGCTGCGATCGAAGGCCGCCTCGTAGGACGCCGCCGAGCGCTTCGCCCAGGCGGTGCGGTCCTCGTCTCGGGCGGCCAGCGCCTGGGCCTTGTCCAGTCGGGCCGGGAGGACGGCCAGGTTGTCGGCCAGCTGCGGGTCGAGGCTGTCGACGTCGAGCGACCCCAGCCCCAGCGTCTCGAACTGCCGACGGGCCGAACTCGTCGCCCCAGATCGGAGCAGCGCCAGCACCGCCAGATAGCGGAGG
>JBPEXB010000003.1:0-22728 GCA_052032125.1 Acidimicrobiia bacterium | reverse complement strand
AGTCCCATTGTGCGACCGCCGACACGATCGCGTCGTCGTTCGTTCCGGCGCCGCCACAGGCACCCGCGACCAGGGCGATCGCCAGCACCACAGAGGTCAGGAGTCTCATGTAGGCACAGTCGCCCCCGGGAGGACGGCCTTAAGGGTCGGTGCTGTGCCTCACTGGACGGGAACAGTCCCCTGGGCGGGGGCACCGAGACTGCGGAGGCTGGCCTCGAGGTCGGGCGGCAACGGTGACGCGGCCTCGATGGCCGAGGCATCGAACGGGTGGTCGAACGTCAGGCGCCAGGCGTGGAGCCACACCCTGCCGGGGTCGATGCCGCCGGCGGCCGGCCGTCCGTAGACCCGATCGCCGACGACATGGCGATCGATCGACTCCATGTGGACGCGGATCTGGTGGGTTCGCCCGGTCTCGAGGGTGACCAGCAAGAGGCTGTGCTCCGGATCGACCCATTCGGCCTCACGTCGGTAGTGGGTGACGGCGGGTCGGCCGGCCGGGTCGACGACCCGGCGCGCTCGGACGCGGTCGATGGGGGCGTCGATGGTGCCGGTCGTCGCCCCGAAGCGGCCATGGACGAGCGCCAGGTACTCGCGGGTGATGGTGCGCGCCCGCATCGATCGTCCCAGCGCCTCGTGGGCCTCAGCGGTCTTGGCGACGACCAACAGGCCCGACGTCTCGCGGTCCAGCCGATGGACGATCCCCCACCGTGGCCACTCACCGACACCTTCGATCTCCGGCCACCGATGGAGCAACGCCGACACGAGCGTTCCCGACGTGTTGCCGGGCCCCGGATGGGTCACGAGGCCCGACGGTTTGTCCACGACGGCCAGGTGCGCGTCTTCGTAGACCACGCCGATGGGAAGGTCCTCGGGATGAGGGCCGCCGTCGTCGGACGGCAGCCGGAACCACAGCACGTCGCCGGTGGCGACCGAATGGCGCGGAGCGGGCGCCGGGCCTTCGTTGAGACCCGCCTCGCCCGTGTCGATGAGCCGCCTCGCCATCGACCGGCTGACCGATGCCAGCTCGGCCAGCGCCTTGTCGAAGCGGTACCCGTCCAGGTGGACGGGCACGGTCACCTCGCTCGGATCGCGGCCCACAACAGCAATCCGGCGCCGACGGTGATCGCCGAATCGGCGACGTTGAACGTGGGCCAGTTGGTGAGATCGATGAAATCGATCACGGCGCCATCGGCGAGGCCCTCGCCGCGGACGATCCGGTCGACGAGGTTGCCGACCGCTCCTCCCATGATCAGCGCCATCCCGGCGAACTCGTCGCGCCGGCGGGCCTGGACGACCGTCACGAAGATCAGCACGGCGGCGGCCACGGCGGCGACGGCCAAGAACGTCCCGGCGTTCTGGAACAGCGAGAACGCCGATCCCGGGTTCTCGGTGAGACGCAGGCGAAGGATCCCGGGGATCAGGTCGGTGGGACCGTCGGCGAGTGCCGCCTCCGCCCACCGCTTCGTGAGTTGGTCGGCGACGACCACCACCAGGGCGATGAGGACGGCTCGGATTCGGGGAGCGCTCAGCGGCGGCCCGAGGCGCAGTTCACGCACAGCGTCGTGTGCGGCAGCACCTCCAGGCGTGCCACCGGAATCGGTTCCTCGCACACTCGACAAATCCCGTACGTTCCTTCCTCGATGGCCAGCAGGGCCTGCTCGACCTGGGACAGGAGATCCCTGGTGTTGCGGTCGACCGAGAGCTCCTTCTCGAACTCGAAGGCCATGGACCCGCCATCCGCCGACTCCGGGTCCGGGCTTCGCTCGGCAGCGGTCTCCGCCAGCCGGACCTCGTTGCGCTCCGCTTCGTGCACCTCGATGGTACGGCGCAGGCGCTCCTGCTCCTCCTCGAGGAGTTTCTTGAACCGCTTGAGCGTCGTGGCGGCGAGCTTTCGCGCAGCCATCTGGTGCCTCTCGTGCCCTCGTTGTCGAATCGGCGCCGTGAACGTAGCACGATCAGCCCGGAATCGAGGCGATCCCGTCGCCCATGGCCTGACGAGGGCTCGGAGTGGCGCCCCGGCGGGAAACAGGGCGGAGCGCCCCTGGTCACCGGGTACGATGCCCGGTCACCAGCAACCCGAGGTGCGATGAGCGGCTTCCGCCGTGTACCCCCGACCGTCGATCTCCCGGCTCTCGACGCAGCGATCCTGCAGCGTTGGGACGAGACCGACGCGTTCCAGCGGTCGATCGACCTGCGCCCTGAGGACCGCGAGTACACCTTCTACGACGGTCCCCCCTTCGCCTCGGGCAGCCCCCACTACGGCCACATCCTGGCCGGGGTCATCAAGGACATCGTCCCCCGCTACTGGACGATGCGCGGATACCGCATCGAGCGACGCTTCGGCTGGGACACCCACGGACTGCCGGTCGAGATGGAGATCGAGAAGGAGCTCGGGATCTCCGGGCCCAAGCAGATCGCCGAGTACGGCGTGGCCGAGTTCAACGAGGCCTGCCGGGCCATGGTCGACGTGACCACCGAGGAATGGGAGGAGATCACCCGCCGGATGGGCCGCTGGGTGGACTTCGAGAACGACTACAAGACCATGGACCCCGAGTTCATGGAGAGCGTCTGGTGGGTGTTCCGAGCACTGTGGGACAAGGGTCTCATCTACCGGGACTTCAAGGTCATGCCCTATTCATGGGGCGCTTCCACCACGCTCTCGAACTTCGAGGTCAACCTGGGCGGCTACCGCGACGTCGAAGACCCGGCCATCACGGTGCGCCTGGAGGTGGTCGAAGGGGCCGGGGCCGCCGAGCCCGGCGATTACCTGGTGGTCTGGACCACCACTCCCTGGACGCTGCCCGGCAACCTGGCGGTGGCGGTCGGCGAGACGATCGAGTACGTGGCTCTGGAGGTCGACGGCGACCGCTACTGGGTGGCGCCGGAGCGGGCCGACAGTGTGTTCGACGATCCACCCGAACCGGTGGCACGGGCAACCGGTGCCGAGCTGCTCGGCACCACCTACGTGCCGCCCTTCGACTACTTCGGCGAGGAGCGCGATCGCGGAGCGTTCCAGGTGATCGCCAGCCCCGACGTCACCACCGAAGAGGGCACCGGTCTCGTGCACATGGCACCCGCCTACGGCGAGGCGGACTTCTTCGCGCTCCAGGCGGCCGGCCTCGACGTGCTCGTGGACCCCGTCGACATGGAGGCTCGCTTCACCGAGGCGGTGCCGGACGTCGCCGGGATGCACGTCAAGGAGGCCGATTGGGTGCTAGTCGACCTGCTCGAATCTCGCGGCGCCCTCGTCCGCAACGAGCGGATCGTGCACGCCTATCCCTTCTGTTACCGGACCGACACGCCCCTCATCTACAAGGCGATACCCACGTGGTTCGTGGCCGTCGAGCAGTTCCGGGACCGCATGGTGGAGCTCAACCGCCAGATCCACTGGGTACCCGAGAAGGTGGGCGCCAACCGGTTCGGCAACTGGTTGGAAGGCGCCCGCGATTGGGCCATCTCCCGCAATCGCTTCTGGGGGAGCTGCATCCCGGTGTGGGAGTGTGACACCTGCGGGCATCTCGACTGCATCGGGGACCGCGCCACCCTGGAAGAGAAGTCGGGGGTGTGGCTCGACGACCTCCACAAGCACATCGTCGACCCGGTGACCTACCCGTGCCCCGAGTGCCACGACGGCACGGCGAGTGGGCAGGGAGAAGGGACGATGGTCCGGGTGCCCGAGGTGCTCGATTGCTGGTTCGAGTCGGGCTCGATGCCCTACGCCCAGCTGCACTACCCCTTCGAGAACGAGGAGCGCTTCCAGCAGAAGTTCCCGGCCGACTTCATCGCCGAGGGCCTCGACCAGACCCGCGGCTGGTTCTACACGCTGCACATCCTGGCGACGGCCCTGTTCGACGACATGGCCTTCCGCAACTGCGTGGTCAACGGGATGATCCTCGCCGAGGACGGTCACAAGATGTCGAAGCGGCTGAAGAACTACCCCGAGCCCAGCGACGTCCTCGACGCGTTCGGGGGCGACGCGGTGCGCGCCTACCTCATCAACTCGCCGGTGTTGCGCGCCGAGCCGGTCCGTTTCTCCGAGGCCGGCGTCCGCGACGTCGTGCGCACGGTGATCCTTCCGCTGTGGAACGCCTATTCGTTCTTCACCACCTATGCGGAAGCGGACGGCATCACCCTCGACGACCTCCGCAACGCACCACCGGTGGCGGACCGCCCGGAGATGGACCGCTGGGTCATCAGCGTCCTGCAATCGCTGATCGACCAGACCAACACGCTGATGGAGGGCTACTACCTCTATTCGGTGGTCGGGCCGGCGCTCGGCTTCGTCGACGACTTGACCAACTGGTACGTGCGCCGGTCACGGCGTCGTTTCTGGCGCTCCCGGGAGGGCAACGAGGACGACAAGCTCGCTGCCTTCGCCACGCTGTACGACGTGCTGGTCACGTTCAGCCAGGTGTTGGCGCCCGTGCTGCCGTTCATCACCGAGGAGATCTACCAGGGCCTCGTGCAGGACCCGACGGTGAGCGTGCATCACACCGACTACCCCCAGGCGGATGCCTCCGTCATCGACGAAGACCTCGAAGCGGCCATGGCCATCGTGCGCCAGGTCGTCACCCTGGGCCGCTCGTTGCGCGCCCAGCAGTCGATCGGCGTGCGCCAGCCGCTGTCGACCCTGACGGTGCTCACCCGGGATCCCGCAGTCGTGGAGGCGGTGACCGGCCACGAGGTCCTCATCGCCGACGAGTTGAACGTGAAGAAGGTCCTCACGTCCGGCGACGAGGGATCGCTCGTCGCTCTGTCCGCCAAGGCCAACTTCAAGGCCCTCGGACCCCGGCTGGGCGGCGACGTCAAAGCGGTCAACGGCGCCCTCGCCGCTCTCGACACCGATGCCATCGAGCAGTTCCTCGCCACGGGCAGCATCGAGGTCGAGGGTCATGTGCTCGGCCCCGACGACGTCGTCGTGGACCGCCAGCCGCTCGACGGGGTGGTCGTGGCGTCCGAGGGTGCCATCTCGGTGGCGCTCGACACCGACATCGACTCGTCGCTGCGCAGCGAAGGCATGGCCCGCGACGTCGTGTCGCGCATCCAGCAGGTGCGCCGTGACCTCGATCTCGAGGTGACCGACCGCATCGCAGTCCGCTGGCACACACGGGACGAAGCGCTGGCCGCCGCGATCGAGGAGCACGAGCCCTTCATCGTGGACGAGGTCCTTGCCGTGGCGCTGACGCGGGGTGGCGCCCCCGAAGGGTCGGTCAGCGAGATCGGTGACGCGTCGGTGACGGTGGCGGTCACCCGGGCCTGACGGGCCCCGGGCCGTCGTCAGTCGTCGTAGCGTTCCCAGGGCCGGCGAGCCGACGAGGTCTGCGTGGACTCGGCGTAGGCGCCCTCGTCGTCGTCTTCGTCTTCGTCCTCGTCGTCGTCGTCCGAGTCGTCATCCGTATCGGAGAAGTCGTCGTGCTCTCCCCGGACGTCGACCATCTCGTCGTCATCGTCGTCCTCGTCATCGTCGTCGTCGAGGTCGTCGTCGAGCTCGGCACCGCCGTCGTCGCTGGTGTCGCCCGCAGGCGTCTCGTCCTCGTCGGCATCGGGCCAGGCGTTCTCGTACCGAACCTCGTCGGAGTCCTCCCCGAAGCCGTTGTCGTCGGCGTCTTCCTCTTCGCGCAGCTCGTCGATGGCTGACGACCGCGGCGCCGCGTAACTGTCCTCGTAGCGCCCGTAGGCGATCTGGGCGTCGTCGATGTCACTGGCCACGGCGTCCACCTGAGTCGTGACGTCGGCGGCGATGTCGGAGAGCCGGTCCTTGACGTCGGACACGATCTCCCGGAGGCGGTCCAGCTCATCGAGCATGAGGTTGCGCTCCCGCCCTTGC
Source organism: Acidimicrobiia bacterium (assembly GCA_052032125.1). GTDB lineage: Bacteria > Actinomycetota > Acidimicrobiia > Spongiisociales > Spongiisociaceae > JBPEXB01. The sequence goes on along the minus strand of JBPEXB010000003.1, from coordinate 16,901 downwards.
TCCATGGTGATCCGCGAGGCGTCCGCCCGGGCGTCGCTCAACAGCCGCTCTGACTCACGGCGCGCCTGCTCGGTGATCTGGTCGGCGGTCCGCTGCGCGGCGAGGAGGGTCTTGCTCAACGCCTCTTCCGTCTCGCGGGTCTCGCTGAGGCGGGTCCGCAGCGTCTCGACCTCGTCGTTGGCTTCGGTGAGCTTCTGCTCGTACTCACGAATCGTCATCACGACTTCGTCGAGGAAGTCGTCGACCTCGTCCTCGGCGTAGCCGCGGATGGCCACCCTGAAGGTCTTCTGTTGGATGTCGAGCGGGTTGAGCGGCATTGAGCTGTACCTCCGACGCCAGACAATAGTGACGCACCCGGCCGACGGGTGGAAGCGCTCAGCAGATGATGCCGGCGATGATCTGCACGGCGATGATGAGCACGATCGGTGAGAGATCGATCCTGATCTGCCCGGCAGGGATGCTGGGGAGCACCTGGCGCAGCGGCATCAGCAACGGATCGACGATGATCCCGAGGAACCGGCGCACCTGGCCCACCGGGTGGTCCGACGGGACCTGGAACCAGTCGAGCACGATCCGGGCGAAGATCGCGATGACGTACAGGGTGAGCAGGGTGCAGATGAGGTCCACGTCGGGCTGCTCAGGTCAGGTCGTAGAGACCGAGGTCGGCCAGCCGCCGTTCCTCGTCCACCGACAGGGTCACGCGGGGCGGGCTGACCAGGATCACGCCTTCCGACACCTTGCGCATCGTGCCGTCGAGGGCGTAGATCAGGCCGCTCGAGAAGTCGACCAACCTGCGCACCATGTCCGGCTCGGTGTCGCGCAGGTTGACCAGCACCGGGATGCGCTCGCGGATCATGTCGGCGAGCCGCTTGGCATCGCTGAAGCTGTGAGCGGCGATGATCTCGGCGTGGCTGGCGGTGGGGCCGGTGTAGTCACCTGGCCGCACGACGACCCCCGCCTCACTGGCCGGGATCGGCATGGTCGAGCGGCGCCGAGCCGGATCCGGCGGCTCGACACGCCGGGGGCCTCTGGCGGGCTCCGCCGGGCGAACACGGGGCTGTCCCTGCGGCCCGGCAGCCCTCGCCTGCATCGGCGCCTGTGGTGAGCTGGGCTCGACCGGACGGGGGGCGGGCTGGCGCGCACGAGCCACGGCTTCCGCCTCGAGCTCGTCCTCGTCGACGAGTCCCAGATACAACAAGGTCTTCTGCCACACGCTCATTGCCCATCCACTCCTGGCCGCGGCCCAAAGATAGCTGTTCCCACACGGATCATCGTCGATCCCTCCTCGATGGCGACCTCGAAGTCGTTGGTCATCCCCATGCTCAACTCGAGCTCCCGCCCGTGCCGATCGGCGAGGAGGTCGCGAAGCTCCCGCATCCGGGCGAAATGAGGCCGGGAGTCCTCAGGCGTCTCACCGAGCGGCGGGATGCACATGATGCCGCGCAGCTCCACTCCCATGCCCGCCCAACGGTCGAACGTCGCCTCGACGTCGTCGGGTTCCACGCCGGCCTTCTGCGGCTCCCGGCCGATGTTGACCTGTAGCAGCGCCGGCGGGGCGTCCCCCAGCCCCTTCAGCCACGGCCCCACCAGGCCGTCGCGATCGAGCGAGTGCAGGAGCACCGCGTGGGGCCGGACGATCCGCACCTTGTTGGTCTGCAGCGGCCCGATGAAGTGCCAGCGAATGTCGTCCGGGAGTACCACCGCCTTGGCGGCCAGCGCCTGGCCGCGGCTCTCGCCGAAATCCCGGTGGCCCTGGTCGTACACCGCCTGGATGGTGGCCGGCTCGTGCCCCTTGCTCACCGCCACGATCGTGACGGCATCCGGCTCTCGACCCGAGGCTCGTGCCGCGTCTCCGGCCCGCTCCACGACGTCGGCGTAGGAGCCGCTCACGGAAGCCAACCGAGCGCGGCCATGCGAGCGGGTGTGCGATCGCGCCGGTGCGAGAACCAGCCGGCGCCACACCGGGTGCAGGCGTCGGCGCTCCACCACTCGGCGCCGGGAACCTGGCGGCGAATCGCCGACGGCAGGTCGACGCTGACCGTCCCCCAGGTGGTGGTCGCGAGATCGCCGGCGAAGCGGGCGGCCACCTCGTCCCCCACTTCGAAGCAACACGGCCCGATCGTCGGGCCGAGCGCCGCTCGCTCGACGTCACCGAGGGCTGCGGCCGCCGCGCCGACCACGCCGGCGGCGGCGCCCCGCCATCCAGCGTGCACGACCGCCGTCGCGTCCCCGGCCTCCAGGACCACGCCTCCGCAGTCCGCCGTGAAGACCGCCAGTGGAAGATCCCGCTGGGTCGTCCAGAGCCCGTCGGCATCGGCGGCGACTCCTGCCTCGGAGACCTCGATCAGATCGGCGCCGTGCACCTGGCGCACCTCGGCCCACGAGGACGGGACGCCGAGGGCGTCGGCAACCGCCAGGCGATCGTCGGAGCGCATGTCGCCGTCGGCGGCGTCGGTGAACGCTGCCCCGCGAAATCCGGGTGGCCGGATCATGCCGGGCGCCGCGTCTCAGCCTTCGACGAAGTCGGGGATGTCGAAGGGATCGTCGGGATCGGGCAGCGGCTGCGACGAGGCAGGCGTGGGACCGGAGGGCGACGTTCCGGAGCTGATACCCCGGCTGGCCCGGCGGCTGCGGTCGAAGCCGGCGGCGATCACGGTGACCCGCATCTCCTCGCCCATGGTGTCGTCGACGACCGCCCCGAAGATGATCTGCGCGTCGTCGTCACAGTGTCCGTTGACCGACGTCGCTGCCTCGTTGACCTCGTGCAGTGTCACATCGGGCGGACCGGCGATCGAGAGGAGGACTCCACGAGCCCCTTCCATCGACGTCTCCAGCAGCGGGCTCGACATGGCGCGCTCGGCTGCCTGGAGGGCCCGGCTGTCGCCTGATGCGCGGCCGATCCCCATGACGGCGGTGCCGGCGTCGGCCAGGACCGTCTTGACGTCGGCGAAGTCGACGTTGATCAAGCCGGGCGTCGTGATGAGATCGGTGATGCCCGAGACACCGTTGAGCAGGATCTCGTCGGCCATGTGGAAGGCATCGACCATCGACATCGACGGGTCCGCCAGCGACAGCAGCTTGTCGTTGGGGATGACGATGAGCGTGTCGACCGCGTCGCGCAACTCGGCGATGCCCTGCTCGGCCTGCACGGACCGGCGCCTGCCCTCGAAGCCGAAGGGACGGGTGACCACACCGACGGTCAAGGCCCCGAGGCTTCTGGCGACCTCGGCGACGATCGGCGCGCCCCCGGTGCCGGTGCCTCCACCCTCACCGGCGGTGACGAACACCATGTCGGCGCCCTTGAGGACGTCTTCGAGCTCCTCGCGATGCGCCTCGGCGGCGGCCCGACCCACCTCGGGGTTGGCGCCCGCGCCCAGGCCGCGGGTGACTTCCCGTCCGAGGTCCAGCTTGATGTCGGCGTCGGACATGAGCAGCGCCTGGGCATCGGTGTTGATGGCGATGAACTCGACCCCGCGCACGCCGGCGTCGACCATGCGGTTGACGGCGTTGACGCCACCTCCGCCGACGCCCACGACCTTGATCACCGCCAGATAGCTGTGCGGCCCGGCAGATCTGGTTGCGGCCATGGGGGGTGGTCCTTTCGGGGGATCATTCGATGGTGGTTCGAACGTCAACGTCTCTTCCCCTGCCTCAGGTTTGAGTTGAGCTTAAAGTGTCGTTCAGCCATCCGTAAAGCTTTCCGACTCACCCTCATCTTGAGGTTGAGGGTTCGCCGAGCCCTCCTCATCGGCCCAGATGGCAGGCCGCGTGGGGGCGATCACGTCGATCACCCCGGGTGGCGCGGAGTCGATGATGGCGGTCAGGGCCGACGCCTTGGCGGCCATGTCGATGGGCCGGCCGAGCCGCACGTTGCGGTCCCCCACCCACGCCCACATCTCCTGGTCCGCCAGGCGCACGACGGTGATGGCGGCCAGCTCGGAGGGGAGCGCCTGGAGGAACGTGACCGCCCCGAGGATCTCGGGCTCGGAGACGCCCGATCCCAGCCCCGGGTCCTCGGCGCGGATCTGGACCGGGGCGGCTTCCGACGACGGCTCGTCGGCGTACCGGACCAGCACGCCGTCATCGGCGATGAGCCCCCAGCGCGCCCCGGTCGGAACCCAGGCCACCGCGACCCGCTCCTCGACGGTGACCTCCACGTGGGAGGGGAAGACCAGCTCGACGCCGGCGGAGCGCACCCACGGATCCTCCTCGATGGCCTCGGCCACCGATCCGGAGCGAATGGCGATGAGCGGGCGACCCTCGACGACCTGCTGCTCGGTGAGGACCTCGCCCACGTCGGCGTGGGTGGCACCGAAGATCGAGATGGTCTGCACGCTCAGCATCGGCGAGGTCACCAGCCAGAAGCCCAGCCCGAGGCTGCCGAGCACGACCAGGAACCAGATGACCCGCCGCACGTCGAACCGGGCACGTTCCTCGGCGACCGTCCGGCGCCGCTCGGAGATCCTCGGATCGATCGTCACGCCACGACCTCGTCGGGCGAGCGGCGGAAGACCCCGGCGAAGCGGATCTCCGGCTCCAGCAGCACGCCGGCCTCGTCGAGCACCCGCTTGCGGACCGCCTGGACGAGGTCATAGACATCCTGGGCGCTGGCATCGGCGTCGGCGACGAAGAAGTTGGCGTGGCGCACCGACACCCGGGCGGCGCCGACCGCGAAGCCCTTGAGCCCGAGGTCGTCGATGATGCGGCCCGCGTAATCGCCCTCCGGGTTCTTGAAGACGCTGCCGGCGTTGTGGGTGCCACCGGGCTGGCGCTCCTTGCGCCATTGCGTGATCTCCCGCATGGTCGCCTTGGCGACGGCCGGCTCGGTCGGAGTGAGCCGGAACACCGCCGAGGTGACGATCTCGTCCTTCCCGACCGCGCTGGAGCGGTAGTCGAAACGGAAGGCGGCGTTACTCCTCGTGTCACTGGTCCCGGTGCGCAGATCGGTCACGGACGCTTCGATCAGCACGTCGGCCGTCTCGGTGCCGTAGAAGCCGGCGTTCATCGCCACCGCTCCGCCCACCGAGCCCGGGATGCCGACGTAGAACTCCACGCCTCCGAACCCGGCGTCGGCAGCGGCGCGGGCGACCTGTGGCAGCGGCACGGCCGCGCCGGCCACCGCCGTGCCATCGACGATGTCGAGGGCCTTGAAGTCACCGGTGAGCCTGATCACGACGCCGTCGAAACCATCGTCCGACACCACCAGGTTGCTGCCTCGCCCGAGCACCAGGACCTCGAGATCTCGATCGATGGCGCCCTCGATCACCGACCCGAGCTCGCTGGTCGTGCGGACTGCGGCGAGCCAGCGGGCGGCACCGCCCAGCCGGTAGGTGGTCAACGAGCCGATCGGCACCCGTTCGCTCAGCACGCCGGCGTCGGCCAGCGCCTCCCAGCTGGTCACGGGCGCCCGGCGATTCGCATCGCCAGCTCATCCGGCACCACCGTGATGTCCCCGGCCCCCAGGGTCAGCACCAGGTCGCCGTCCTCGACGCGCTCGGCCACGAACGCCGGGACGTCGCTCAGCCTGGGCACGTAGTGGACCGTGGCCCCGCTCCTCGCCTGGGCGGCGTCGGCGACCAGCTCACCGGTGATGCCGGGGACCGGTGCCTCCCGGGAGCCGTACACATCGGTCACGACCACGACGTCGGCGCCGGTGAAGGCGCCGCCGAACTCGTTGGCGAGCGCCTCGGTGCGCGAGTACAGGTGCGGCTGGAACACGACCCAGGTGCGATCCCACCCACCGGTCGCCACCGCCCGCAGATCGGCTGCGACCTCGGTGGGATGGTGGGCGTAGCTGTCGATGATCGTCACGCCGTTGACTCGGGCCCGAGTCTCGAGGCGCCGCTTCACCCCGCTGAACGACCGGAGTCCCTCGGCGGCCGCCCGCACGTCGTGCCCCAGCTCGCCGAGCAGCGCCAGCACCCCGCCTGCGTTCAGCGCGACGTGCAATCCCGGGCGCCCGACGGTGACCTCGTGTGCGGCCCCTCGTCCGCTGAGCGTGAACGACACGAATTCCCGTGCCTCGCGCACGCCGCCGACGCGCCAGTCGGCGGCCGGGTCGGTCCCGTAGGTGGGACGGCCCGAGCGCTCGGCCAGCCTCCGTCCGCCGGGATCGTCGATGCCGACGACGACCGGGCCGTCCACGCGGCGCACGACGTCGACGAAGGCGTCCTCCAGCCGATCGAGCGTCTCGTAGTGATCGAGGTGATCGGCCTCCACGTTGGTCACCATCAGCCCTCGCAGCTCCAGGTGAGCGAACGTCGAGAAGGCCTCGTCGGCCTCGAGCACGAGAAGGTCACTGGTGCCCAGGTGCGCGTTGGTGCGCAGATCGGTGAGCTCCCCGCCCACGACGAACGACGGGTCCAAGCCGGCCGCCCGCGTGGCAGCGACCATGAGCGCCGTCGAGGTGGTCTTGCCGTGCGTGCCGGTGGCGCCGATCGTGGGGATGGCGGAGGTGAGCGCCGCCAGCAGCTGCGGCCGTTCCCACACCTCGACACCGCCCTCGACGGCGGCCCGGCGCTCGGCATCGCGTTCCGGCACGGCCGACGATGCCACCACCAGATCGACCTCGGCCATGCGGTCCGGCCGGCCGCCCTCCCACACCTCCACCCCGAGGTCGGCCAGATTGGCGAGAGCGGGGCCCATGCGCATGTCCGAGCCCGACACGGAGTGCCCTTGGGCAGTGAGGAGCTTGCCGAGAGCGCTCATACCTGCTCCCCCGGCTCCGATGAGGTGGATGCGGATCGGACTGCTGAGATCAACCATGGGCCAGCTCCATCATCGCAGCTGCAACCCGCTCGGCTGCGTCAGGCCGAGCGGCCCGCCGGGCGGCCTCCCCCATCTGCTCCCGGCGCTCGCCATCGGCCAGCAGTTTCTGCACCTCGGCCGTGAGCGCGTGCAGCCGATCCTCGGGCAGCACCACGGCCGCGCCGGCGTCGACCATGGCGGCGGCGTTCTGAGCCTGATGACCTCCGCCGAACGAGCCAGGGACCACGATGGCGGGTGTGCCCGTGGCCGCCACCTCGAACAGGCTTCCTCCGGCTCGCGCCACGACCACGTCGGCCATGGCATAGAAGAGGTCCATGCGCTCTTCGAAGCCGACCACCCGCCGGTGGACGGTGGGAGCGTCGGTGATCGTCGAGGTGGCCTCCTCGTGGACGCGGCCGACCAGGTGCACGATCTGCAGCGGTCCTCCCGACCAGCGAGCGGCCAGCTCGGAGACGGCCCCGTTGAGAGCGCCGGCGCCGAGGCTGCCCCCGAAGACCCCCAACGTCGGTCCGGCCGGGTCGAGCCCGTAGCGCTCGGCCGCCTCTCGACGGAGCCGCGAGCCGTCGAACGAGCGGAAGACCGACCGCAGCGGGTTGCCGACGACCTCGCCGGAGAGGCCACGGGTGTTGGGGAAGGAGACGAACACTCGATCCGCCCAGCGGGCCACGAACCGATTGGCCAGCCCGGCGTGGGCGTTCTGCTCGTGCAGGACGACCGGCACGCCCGCCCGTCTGGCGGCCAGCCCCACCGGGACCGTCACGTACCCACCCATGCCGAGCACCGTCCCGGCCCCCATGGAGCGCAGCTCATCGGCCGCTCGACGGGTGGCCCGGCGAACCACGGCGGGGATCATCAGATTGCGCGGGGTCAGGCTGCGGGACAACCCCTGGAGCTCGAGCGGCACGAATCGAAACCCGGCGGCCGGCACAGCGGACGCCTCCATCCGGTCTCCCCCGAAGAAGACGATGTCGGAGTCCGCCACCCCCATCCCGACGAGCGCCTCACCGACGGCCAGCCCGGGATAGACGTGACCGCCGGTGCCGGCAGCCGCGATCGCGAACGTCACGCCGATCGTTTCCCCGGTGACTTCTGGGCGATGTTGATCAAGATGCCGACCGCCGCCATGGCGGCGAGCATCGCGCTGCCTCCCACCGACACGAACGGCAGCGCCATCCCCGTGATCGGCATCACACCCACCACGCCGCCGATGTTGATCAGTGCCTGGACCGTGAGCCAGGTCGTGATGCCGATCGCCAGCAAGCGGGCGAAGGGATCGGCGGCCCGATAGGCGATCACCACCCCGGCGACGCTGAGGCCGGTGAACAGCACGATGAGGGCGATCGCCCCGATGAACCCGGTCTCCTCGGCGATGATCGTGTAGATGAAGTCGGTGTGGGCGTTGGGCAGATAGGACCAGCGCGCCCGCGACGCCCCGAGGCCGACCCCGAACAGATTGCCGCTCCCCAGCGCCAGCAGGCTCTGACCCAGCTGGAAGCAGTCGCCGAGCGGATCGGCCAGCGGATCCATGAAGCACATGATGCGGGCCCGCCGGTAGGGCGACCCGAGCGCTGCCAGCGCGGCCAGCCCGCCGCCGAAGAAGGCGCTGCCGAAGACGAAGCGGAGCGGCGCTCGGGAGGCGACCAGGACCGCCCCGCCTGCCGCCCCGATGACGATCGAGGTGCCCAGATCGGGTTGGATCACGACCAGCGCGCACACGACGCCCAACGAGGCGCCGACCGGCACGATGAAGTGGCGGACGTCGGAGAGCAGCTCGCCCTTCTTGGCGAACACCGAGGCCAGGAACACCACGACGGCCAGCTTGGCGAACTCGGACGGCTGCACGGTGACCGAACCGAACTCGAGCCACCGCTGCGCTCCGCCCCTCGTCGAGCCGGCGATCTCGACCAGCACGAGGCTGCCGATCGACACGAGCAACAGCGGGAAGGCCAGCCGGCGGTAGAACGTGTACGGCACCTTGATCGCGACCAGCAGCGCCACCGCCCCCAGACCCACCCACAACAGCTGACGCTTGAAGATCGCCAGGTTGTCGGCCTGCTGGAGGATGCCCGACACCGACGATGCCGACATGGTGGCGCCGAGCCCGATGATCGTGAGGATGGCCACGATCGCCAGCACGGTGATCGACAGCCTCGAGTTGGCGATCGACACCTGCTCGCGTCGCTTGGCCTTGGCTCGCAGGTGGGTGATCGAGGTGACCCTGGCGCTCATGAGGCGGCCTCCATGCGCTGGCGGACGAGGCGCGTGAACACGTCACCCCGCTCTCCGTACGAGCTGAACATGTCGAAGCTGGCGCAGCCAGGGGACAGCAGCACGGTGTCGTCCTCCGAGGCGACGTCGGCGGCGATCTCGATGGCGTGCTCCATGGACTCGGCCCGGCGAGCCGGCCCCGTCGCCGCCTCCAGCAACTCGTCTGCCGACTCGCCGATGGCGATCAGGAATCGGAGGGTCGGAGCGGTGGCGATGGGCCGCAGGTCGAGGCCCTTGTTGCGGCCCCCGGCGATCAACACGACGGAGGGGTAGGAGGCGATCGCGGCCAGCGCCGAGTGCGGGTTGGTCGCCTTGGAGTCGTCGACCCAACGCACGCCCTTCCACTCGCCGACGACCGTCCGGCGGTGGGCCGAGGGCTCGAAGTCCTCGATCACCGCGCTGATCGCCTCGTGATCGGCGCCGAGCCGGGCGGCGGCCACGGCAGCTGCGACCAGGTCCATCCGATACGTGGCGTCCTCGACGGGCACGGTGTCCAAGGGCACCTCACCGGTCGGCAGGACCAGGCTCTCGGCGGAGACGCCGAAACCACCCTCCGGCACCCGACTGCCGGAGACCGGGACGAGGGTGCCGGGGGCGTCGGCCACGAGCGAGGAGGCACCGGGGTCGTCGGTGTCGAACACGAGCGTGTCCTTGGATCGGAGCCTTCGGAAGATGCGGGCCTTGGCGGCCCGGTAGGACTCCAGGTCGCCGTGCCAGTCGAGATGATCCGGTGCCACGTTCAGCACCACGGCCACCCGTGGTCGCAGGGACTCGATCCTGGCGAGCTGGAAGCTCGAGACCTCGAGCACGATGACGTCCCACTCGTCGAGGGCCACGTCGGAGAGAGCGTTGCCGATGTTGCCCGCCGCCGTCACGACCATCCCCGCCTCTCGGAGCATGGCCGTCGTCAGCTCCACGACGGTGGTCTTCCCGTTGGTCCCCGTCACGGCGACGATGTCGGCGTCGATCTGGCGGAGCGCCAGCTCCACCTCGTTCCACACCGGCACCCCGGCCGCCTCGGCGGCCCGGATCGGGGCGCTGTCGGGGGCGAACCCCGGGCTGGCGACGACGACATCGACATCGTCGAGCAGGGCGTCGTCCCACTCCCCCGCCGAGACCTCCACGCGCTCGGCGGCGGCCAGCTTCTCCACTGCGCTGCGGCGCTCGTCATAGACGATCACCTCGCCGTCGAGCTGTTTGAGAAGGTGCACGGCCGCGATGCCCGACACGGCCCCTCCGAGCACCAGCGCCTTCATCGCAGGCCTGCCCCGAGGTCGTCGACCCCGCCGCCGGCGATGAAGTCGGCGTAGAACAACCCGAGCCCGAGCGCCACGCCGATGGCCGCCAGGATCCAGAACCGGGTGATGATGGTGGTCTCCGGCCAGCCTTTGAGCTCGAAATGATGATGTACCGGGGCCATGCGGAAGATGCGCCGCCCGCCGAACCAGCGGAAGCTGACGACCTGCATGATCACGGTCAGAGTCTCGATGACATAGAGGCCGCCGATGACCAGCAGCAGCAGGTGGGTGTTCGTCAGCAGGGCCAGCGCCGCCATCCCGCCGCCGAGCGCCTGGGAACCGACGTCGCCCATGATGATCTTGGCCGGGGCGGCGTTCCACCACAGGAACCCGAGGCTGGCGCCGAGCAGGGCGGCGGCCACCGCCGCCAGCTCCAGACCTCCCTCGACCGCGTAGACGTCGGGATGCCGGAAGATCCAGAAGCCGATGATCATGTAGGCGCCGTAGACCAGTGCGCTCGAGCCGGACGCCAGGCCGTCGAGCCCGTCGGTGATGTTCACTGCGTTGGCGAACCCCGTGAGCAGGAACAGCGCCCAGAGGGCGAAGAGCACGGCGCCCAGCGTCAGGCCGGTCGGCTTGGTGAACGAGATGGCGGTCGACACGTCCGACATGACCGCTCCCCAGGCGAAGAATCCAGCGATCGCCACCTGGCCGATGAACTTGGCGGCCTTGCCCAGGCCCCGGTTCTCCGACTTCGAGACCTTCTGATAGTCGTCGATGAACCCGATCACGCCCATGCCGACCACGGCGGCGATGGCCAGCAGGGCGGTGGGCTCGAAGGGCCGGATGGAGAACTGCCACCCGTTGGCGGCGTCCCAGAAGTCGAGGTGGGAGAGGAAGTAGCCGGCCACCACGGCCACCACGATGACGATGCCTCCCATCGTCGGGGTGCCGTGCTTGTGCATGTGGCCCTCGAGCTCCTCCTGGATGAACTGGCCGATGTTGCGATCCCGCAGGAACGTGATCGCGTAGGACGTCCCGAAGATGGCCACGGCGAAGGCGATCGTTGCGGAGGTGAGCATGGCGATCATGGGCGCTGCTCTACTCCTGCGGAGGTGGTGGCTGCGCCGTACTGGGTAGTCAGTACCGAGTACTGAGTACGGCAACGTGACGCGTCGCAGGTGCGCTGTCGTCTTCGGACGGCAGGCTGACCACTCATGACCGCCACCCCTGCTGTTCGAGATGGCGCAGCGCCACTTCGCGATCGTCGTAGGGAATGACCATGTCGCCGAAATCTTGGCCCTGCTCGTGCCCTTTTCCGAGGATCAAGACGGCGTCTCCCGGTTCCGCCCGATCCAGGGCGAGGTGAATGGCCTTGGTGCGATCGACCTCGGCGACGACCTCGCCCGCCGAGCCCACCGTGCCGGCCATCACGGCATCGACCAGCGTTTGGGGGTCCTCGGTTCTCGGGTTGTCGGAGGTGATCACGGCCACATCGGCCAGCGCGGCGGCTGCGCCCATCAGGGGACGCTTGGCGGCGTCCCGGTCCCCGGCTGAACCGACGACGGCGATCACCCGCCCCTCGGTGGCCCCCAGCGCCGTCTTCACCACCGTCTCGACCCCGCCGGGGCTGTGCGCATAGTCGACCACCACGGTGAACGGTTGGCCCGCGTCGACAGGGTCGAGCCGCCCCGGCACCCGCTCGAGCCGGCCGAGGCCCTCGGCGATCGAGTCGAGGCTCAAGCCGACCTCGTGAGCGCACGCTGCCGCCACCATGGCGTTGACGACGTTGAACCGGCCCCCGGGCCGGACCGTGATCGGCGCCGACGTCCCTGCCATCACCAGCCGGGCGTTGGACTGCTCGAGCCCCTCGACGAGCGCCTCCGCCGTCACGTCGCACCCCGGCTCGAAGCCGACGGTCACGACCTCGTCGAGCTCCGAGGCCAGCCGGCGCCCGGCTTCGTCCTCGACGGCGACGACGTGACGCACGGCTCGCCCGTCGAACAGCCGCCGCTTGGCGTCGAAGTACGCCTCCATGTCGGGGTGGAAGTCGAGATGGTCCTGGGAGAGGTTCGTGAACGCAGCCACGTCATAGTGGACGGCGTCGGCGCGATGCAGTTCGAGGGCGTGGGACGACACCTCCATGGCGACGAGGCGCACATCCTCGTCTCGCATGCGAGCGAGCATCCGCTGGAGGTCCGAGGCCTCGGGCGTGGTGTGCGCGACGGGCACCGGCGTGCCGTTGATCGACGCTCCCAGTGTGCCGATTCGCCCGACCGACCAGCCGGCGGCGCGAGCGATCGACTCGAGCATGGCGGTGATCGTGGTCTTGCCGTTGGTGCCCGTCACCCCGATCACGCTCAGAGATCGTGAGGGATGACGGTGGACGAGCGCGGCAGCCGGCGCCAGCGCTGCCCGCGAGTCGGGCACCACGACCTGTGGGACGTCGATCGAGCTCACTTGCTCGACCATGAGCGCCGACGTCCCGGCCGCCACCGCTGCGTCGACGAAGGCGTGCCCGTCGACCGTGAATCCGCGAATGGCGCAGAAGAGGGCGCCGGGATGCGCGGCCCGGCTGTCGTGGACCACATCGGTGAGCAGCACCCCATCGTGTCCGTGCACTGCGCCGCCGACTGCTTCGGCCACGTCCCGGAGGGTCGTCGGCTCACCGGGCATCCGGGCTGATCCCCATCTGGTGCAGTGCCTTGCGCATCACCTCGGCGAAGACCGGGGCTGCCGCCTCACCACCGGTCACCCCCTGCTGGGGTGAGTCGATGACGACCGCCACGACGAGCTTGGGGTCCTCGATCGGCGCCATGCCGATGAAGCTCACGACGACCTGTTCCGTGTAGGAGGCCGCCGCGAAGTCGAACTTGCGGGTCGTGCCCGTCTTGCCGCCGACGGTGTAGCCGTCGACCGCGGCGAGCGTGCCGGTTCCGTCCTCGACGACCGCCTTGAGCATGAGCCGCATCAGCCGGGCCGTCTCCTCGGACACCACCCGGTGCGAGGCGGCATCCAGGTTCTCGCGACGGCCGTCGCCGTCGATGATGTCGGTGACCAGGCGAGGCTGGATCCAGATGCCGTCGTTGGCGATGGTGGCGTAGACGGCGGCCATCTGCAGCGGAGTGACCGAGATCGAGTAGCCGATCGCCGCCGACGCCGGGCAGGTCGGGCAGCCGTGGGGCAGGTTGACGTTGCCGCTCGCCTCACCCGGGAAGTCGACGCCGGTCGACCGTCCGTAGCCGAACGAGCTGAGGTAGTCCTCGAGCCGCTCCTCACCGAGGTCCTGCTGGATCTTGATCGTGCAGACGTTGGACGAGAGGCGGACACAGTCCTTGACGGTCATGATCTGGTCCGGGTGACGTTCCGAATCCTGGAAACAGCCCTCGATCTCGTCGTCTTGCGATTCGCAGGCGTCCTCCACGACCTCCAGCCGATCCGGCACCAGGTATTGGGTGTCCCACTCCACCACACCCTCCTCCAACGCTGCGGCCACCGTCACGAGTTTCTGGGTGGAGCCGGGCTCGTACACCGACCGCACGGCGGCGTTGGACAGAACACCAGTCGAAGGATCGACGCCGGACCGGTTGGCGGGGTCGAACGTCGGGAGCACCGCCAGTGCCAGCACCTCGAAGGTCGACGGGTCGAGGACGACGATCGTGCAGCGGGCCGCCTGGGTGGAGACGAGGGCGTCCGCGCAGGCTCCCTCGGCGGCGAACTGGACCTCCCGGTCGATGGTGGTGATGAGGTCCACCCCCGGCACGGCCGGCTGCACCTCGTGCTGGCCGTACCAGATGACGTTGCCGCCCGGGTCCTTCTCGACGAGCACGCTGCCCGGTACGCCCGCGAGAGCCTCGTCGTACTGGGCCTCCAGCCCCTCGATGCCGTTCGAGTCGATGTCGACGAAGCCGATGACGTGGGCGGCCGTGGTGCCCGATGGGTAGACGCGCTTGGGCTCCTCCACGAAGTGGATACCAGGGAGCTCCAGCGCCTCGACCTCGGCAGCCTGGTCCCACTCGAGCTGGCGGGCCACGAACACGAAGGTCTTGTCGGACCTCAGGTTCTCCTCGAGCCGGGCGATGTCCACATCGAGCATGGCACCGAGCACATGGGCGGTCGACACCGGATCCACGACCTGCTGGGGATTGGCGTACACGGACGTCGAGTTGATCGACACCGCCAGCTCTCTGCCCTGACGGTCGTAGATCCGCCCGCGCGTCGCCGCCAGCTCCTCCACGTCGATCCGCTGGGCCAGCGCGGCGGCCGTGTATTCGGCGGCGTCCACGACCTGGACCTGGAACAGCCGGTAGCCGATCGCCAGCCAGGCGCCCAAGAAGACGATGGCGATGAGGGCGAGCCGGAGGTCGATGGGGCTGCTGAGCCGCAGCTTCCCTTTCCGGCGCGCCACGGTTACACCTCCGACCGGCCCGAAACGCTCGGTGCGAGGTCCGCCCGGCCCGCCCTCCTGGGCGAAGCGAGGAGAAACCGACTGCCAGCGTTCAGCCCGGTCCTCATCCATGCATCGACCCAGGTCCAGAGGGACGGGCCGAGGCTCAGGGTCATGCGTACGTCGATCACGGAGAGGCGCTCACGTCGGCGCCGGAGCCCGCCAGGCGGTTGGCGAGGTCGGCGTCACGGCTGACGACCACGCCTTCGGCGGGGATGGGAATGACGTCGTCGGGCAGGATCAGGCCCATGGCCTCTGCGGCGGGCACGATCTGGCCCGGCGAGGCGAGCCGGGCGGCCTCCAGGCCCAGCTGCTGCTGGCGCTCGAGCTCGACGGCGATCTGCTGATTGAGCTCGCGCAGTTCGAACGCGGTGTCGTCCAGGGCGGTGCGTGAATAGATGAGCGCGAAGAAGGCCAGGACCGCCACCAGCGTGTACACGACCCACATGCCCAGCTGGGGTCGTCGGAATCGCCGGCTGCTGACCACGCGGAGCGGAGCGTGAGAGATCTCGATGGAGCGGAGAGGACGGACGGTCATGCAACCTTCTCCACGGCGCGCAGGCGAGCACTCCTCGCCCGCGGGTTGGCGGCCACCTCGGCCTCGGAGGGCACGAGGGGTTTACGGGTCAGCTCGATCAGCTCGACCTCGGGCTCGATCGGCAGCCCGTGGGTCTCGACCCGCCCTGCCCCGCGCCGGAATCGACGCTTGACGATGCGGTCCTCCAGCGAGTGATAGGCGATCGTCACGCAGCGCCCGCCCGGCCGCAGCGCCTCGATGGCCTGATCCAGCCCTTCTTCGAGGGCCGTCAGCTCGTCGTTGACCGCCACCCGGAGCGCCTGGAACGTCTTGCGCGCCGGGTGCCCGCCCGTGCGGCGGGCGGCGGCGGGAATGGCTTTGCGGACGATCGCAGCGAGATCCGCTGTCGTGTGGATCGGTCGTTCCGACACGATCGCCCGCGCGATCCTGCCCGCAAATCTCTCTTCGCCGTAGCGGCCGATGATCCTGGTCAGCTCGCCGACGTCGGCGCGATTCACCAGGTCGGCGGCCGAGCGGGCGGCATCGGGGCCCATCCGCATGTCGAGCGGTCCGTCGTGGCGGTACGAGAACCCACGGCCGGCCACGTCGAGTTGGTGGCTGGAGACACCGAAGTCGAACAGCACTCCGCTGACGTCTTCGATCTGCTCGTTTTCGAGAATCACCTTCATCTCCCCGAAATTCCCTCGCACGACGGTCAATCGCTCATGAGGAGTCGCCCTCCCGACGGCGTCGGGGTCCCGGTCGATCCCGAGTACCCGCACGCCCTCGACCAGTCGATCCAGCAAGGCCTTCGAGTGGCCTCCACCCCCGAATGTCGCGTCGATGACGACACCATCCGTGAGCGGGAGGAACAGCTCGACCACCTCGTCGACCATCACCGGTTCGTGGTAGTGGCCTTCTGATCCCTGGCTCATGGCCAGCCCCCCGGGCGCTGGCACCAAATAGAAAGCGGGCGGAGTAAGGGGCTATCCATTGGTATCCGGGGGGCTGGCGATGAGCCAGCCATCTGTGGTCACGAACCGGCTAGATGCCGCTGTCTGAGAGGGCCTCCTCGATGGTCGAGTAGTACTCGTCGGCTGCCGCGTTGTAGGTCTCCCACTCGGCGGCATCCCAGATCTCGACGCGATCGGCGACACCGATCACGGCCAGGTCCTTCTCGAGGCCGGCATAGTCGCGGAGCCCCTGGGGAAGCTGGACCCGTCCCTGCTTGTCGAGCTCCTGCTGCGTCGCACCGGCGAAGAACGACCGGGAGAGCTGGCGGGCTCGAGCGTTGGTCCGTGGGAGGGCCTCGAACTGCGTCACTTCTTCCTCCCAGCGGTCGAGCGGGAAGACGTAGAGGCATCGTTCCTGCCCCTTGGTGACGACACAGCCATCGGCGAGCGCCTCGCGGAAGCGGGCGGGCAGCACGACTCGACCCTTCGCGTCGACCGAGTGTTGGTATTCGCCGAGAAACACGCCCGTTCCACTGCTCTTTCCGTTCCTGTGCTGCCGGTCCGCCGACCTCGGGCCAGCGACCCTGTGTCAGCCAGTGGTCCCTCCACTTCGTGACACTTTGGTCCACTTCGCGCCACTTGTCAACACTCACGGGCAGGTTTCTGGGACAGCTCTCCACCGCATGGAGGGCGGGCAGTACCGGGTACTG
>JBPEXB010000299.1:0-5534 GCA_052032125.1 Acidimicrobiia bacterium | reverse complement strand
CGAATCACCATTAGATTTTCTAATGACGATTCGAAAAGGGGTTCTCATGGTCCGCAACGACGCGCTGGCGGTGGCGATCGACGCCGGCGAGAACCCCTATCTGATGGGTCCCTACGCTCCTGTCGACCAGGAGATCGAGGCCGCCGACCTGGAAGTGATCGGAGAGATCCCGGCCGATCTGCAAGGCCTCTACGTCCGGAACGGGCCCAACCCGCGGTTCCCGACCGTCGGCCGCTACCACTGGTTCGACGGCGACGGCATGCTGCACGCCATCCAACTCGAGGACGGCCGGGCGACCTACCGCAACCGTTGGATCCGCACCGACGGGTTCCAGCGCGAGGCCTCGGCCGGGGAGAGTCTGTGGCAGGGAGTCGCCGAGCCGCGCCTCGACAACCCCGATGACGGATCACGGTTGCGCCTCAAGGACACCGCCAACACCGATGTGATGTTCCACAACGGCAACCTGCTGGCGCTCTGGTACCTGGCCGGGGCGCCGTATCGCATCGATCCCTCGACGCTCGACACGATCGGCCAGGAGGACTGGCAGGGCACCCGCTCGTCGTGCGTGAGCGCCCACGCCAAGGTGGATCCCCGCACCGGCGAGTTCGTGTTCTTCGACTACGGCCCCACACCCCCGTACATGTCGTACGGGGTCGTGAGCGCCGACGGGGTGGTCAAGCACTTCACCGACATCGAGATCCCTGGCGCTCGCATGCCGCACGACATGGCGATCACCGAACATCACTCGATCCTGATGGACCTGCCGCTGGTGGTCGATCAGGAGGCGGCGGCGGCCGGACGCCACCAGCTTCACTTCATGGCCGACACACCCTCGCGATTCGGGATCATCCCCCGGCATGGGGCCGCCGACCAGATCCGATGGTTCGAAGCCGAGCCGTGTTACATCTACCACTCGATCAACGCCTGGGAGGACGGCGACGAGATCGTCATGGACGTGTGCCGGTTCCGGTTGCCCGGACCGCCCGCCATCGAGCTGCGGGGCCCGCTGGCGTCGATCCTCAACTACTTGCGCCTCGACGCCTACGTGCATCGGTACCGCTTCGACCTCCGCACCGGGCGCACCCGCGAGGAGATGCTGGACGACCGGAACACCGAGTTCCCGATGATCCACCCGGCTCGTTTCGGAGAGCGCAACCGTTATGCGTACAACGTGACCATCAACTCGGACGTGGCGATGTACTTCGACGGGATCATCAAGTACGACCTCGAGACCGGGGCGGAGCAGCGCTACGGGTTCGGAGCCGGCCGCTACGGCTCGGAAGCGCCGTTCGCGCCGCGGCCCGGCGCTACCGCCGAGGACGACGGGTACCTCATGTCGTTCGTCTACGACGCCGCGGTCGAGCGCTCTGAGCTCGTCATCTTCGATGCCGCCGACCTGGCCGCCGGCCCGGTCGGGCGGGTGCTGCTGCCGGTGCGGGTCCCCAACGGCTTCCACTCGTGCTGGGTCCCGGCCGACGAGCTCGAGGCGGCCGGACGCGGATGAAGTTCGCGCTCGGGTACGCCAACACGATTCCGTTCACCGATCCGGTGCTCGCTCGCGACCTCGCCCAGGCCGCCGAGGATGCCGGGTTCGAGTCGATCTGGACGGTCGAGCACGTCATCTGGCCGCACGCCTACGACTCCGTCTACCCGTACCACGCGTCCGGCAAGATGCCGGGCAACCCCTCGATCCCGATCCCCGACCCGCTGATCTGGCTGACCTGGGTGGCGGCGGCCACCACGTCGCTGCGACTCGGGACCGGCGTGCTGATCCTCCCGCAGCGGAACCCGCTGGTGCTGGCCAAGGAAGTGGCGACGCTCGACCACCTCTCGGGCGGGCGCGTCGAGCTGGGCATCGGCGTGGGGTGGCTGCGCGAGGAGTTCGAGGCGCTCGGGGTGCCGTTCGAGGGTCGAGGGGCGCTGGCCGACGAGATGACGCAGGCGATGCGGGTCCTGTGGCGCGAAGACGACGCCTCCTTCGCCGGCGAGCGGGTGTCGTTCGAGCATGTGGCGCTCAACCCCAAGCCGGTCGCCGGGTCGGTTCCGATCGTCGTCGGCGGGAGTGGGCGCCGGGCTGCCCGTCGCGCCGCGGAGCTCGGTGACGGCTTCTACCCCGGGCCACGCACCCTGGACGGACTGCAGGCATCCGTCGAGCTGCTCGAGGAGGCGTGTGAGGCCGCCGGCCGATCCCGCACGGACGTCGAGCTGATGGCCGCCTTCCCGGGCCGTGTCCTCGCAGATCCGGCCGCCGCCGTCGAGGCGATGGCCGGCCTGGGCATCGATCGCATGGTCATCCCGGCCTTCGAGGTCACCAGGCCGAGCCTCGAAGCCGGGATGGCCGCCGCCCGAGAGGTCATCGCGGGTTCGTGACGAGCCGCCACCGGCGCGCCGGTTGGCATACGCTTCGCCCATGACGTCGTCGGGCGCCCCGCTGCTGCTGGAACGAGACCAGCTGTTGGACGAGCTGGCGGCGCGGCTGGTGGCGGCCCGAGAAGGCACGGGGACGCTGGCGCTGGTCGCCGGGGAGGCAGGCGCCGGCAAGACCAGCCTGGTGTCGGCGTTCGCCCGGCGGGTCGGCCGGGATGCCGAGGTCCTGGTCGGGCATTGCGACCCGCTCACCACCCCGAGACCGTTGAGCCCCCTGCAAGACCTGGCGGCCGATTCCGCCTCGGGGTTCGGTGACCTGTTCGACGACGAGCCCGAGCCGATCGAGGTCTACCGGCGTGTGCTGGCGCATCTGCGCGGGCGGCTGCGCCCCTTGCTGCTGATCATCGAGGACGTCCACTGGGCCGACGACGCCACCCTCGACCTGGTCAGGTTCGTCGGGCGCAGGGTGGGCGACAGTCACGCCGTCGTCACCTGCACCTATCGTGACGACGAGGTCGGTGCGGACCACCCGCTGCGAGCCGTGCTCGGCCAGCTCGCCCCGCTCGAATCCACCCGTCGTCTCGACGTGCCGCCGCTCAGTCGCCGGGCCGTCGAAAGGCTCGCCGACGGTCGGTCCGCCGACATCGACCGGCTGCACCGGATCACCGGTGGCAACGCCTTCTACATCACCGAGGTGCTGGCAGCCGGCGAGACGGTGCCAGCCACGGTGCAGGATGCGGTGCTGGCACGGGTGGGCCGCCTCGGCCCGGGAGCCCGCCGGGTCGCCGAGGCGGTGTCGATCGCCCCGCGAGCACTGGAGATCGATCTCCTCGAGACCCTCGTCGACGCGACGACGGCCGATATGGATGCGGCGGTGGGCGCCGGCGTGCTCATCGGCGATGGCTCGTCCCTGCGCTTCCGTCACGAGCTGGCCAGGGCGGCCGTCGAGGAGGCGGTGCCGCCTGCCACCCGCCTCGGCCTGCACCGCGCGATGATCGGCCTGCTCACCCAGCGGTCCGAGCGAGACGTGGCTCGCCTGGCCCACCACGCCGTTCGGGCGGATGCCGCCGACCTCATCGTGGAACACGCACCGGCCGCCGCCCGGCAGGCCGCCGCCCGCGGCGCCCACAAACAGGCCATCGAGTTCTACGAGGCTGCGCTC
Organism: Acidimicrobiia bacterium; assembly: GCA_052032125.1. Taxonomy (GTDB): domain Bacteria; phylum Actinomycetota; class Acidimicrobiia; order Spongiisociales; family Spongiisociaceae; genus JBPEXB01. The sequence goes on along the minus strand of JBPEXB010000299.1, from coordinate 2,005 downwards.
CGATTCGCCGACCATCTCGAAACTGCCGAGCAGGCCCGGCTCCACACCGAGCTGGGAGGGGAGCTGGGTATCGCCGATCGATCCGCGGAGGGCCTCGACCACCTCGACACCGCCAGCGAGCTGTTCCGGCAAGTCGGCGACCCGGCAGGTCGAGCCTTCGTCCTCACCCGGGCCGCCAACCTGCGCTGGCGGGTCCCGGATCCGGAGACGGCCTACGCCATGACCGAGGAGGCGCTGGCCATCCACGATGAGCTGGGCCCCAGCCCCGAGCACGCTCACGTGCTCTACAGCGCCGGCTATCTGAACATGCTGGCCAGGCGAGCCGGCCTCGCCATGGACTTCTGCCTGCGGGCGATGGAGATGGCCGAGGCGACGGGTGCGGACAGCGTGAAGCGATATGCCCGCATGATGTGGGGCACCACCCACATCGTGGTCGGTGAGCCGCAAAGGGCGATCGAGATCCTCCAGGAGGTGAAAGAGGAGGCGGAGCGCCACGGAGAGCTGAATCTGGTCTCGGCGTGTCTCGGCATGCTCGGCTCTGGGGGCGGGGAGGCGAGGCTGTACGACGAGGCCATCGCGGCCCTGGAAGAAGCCATCGATCAGGGCCTCGCCACCGACCACGACTACGGCGTGGCCTACGACCGGGCCTGGATGGCGCGAATCGCCTTCGAACAGGGCCGGTGGGACGACGCCGTGTCGTGGGCCGAGCTGGTCGATCGCACCTCCGGTCATCGGTCAGGCATCGCCATGGTCACCGCCCTCGGCGCCCTCGGACGGGTGCGGGTGCGCCGGGGCGACCCGGGCGGCGGCACGCTCCTTCAAGAGGTTCTCGATATGGACGGCGGCCATGAGATGCAGCATGTGTGGTCGCCCTATTGCGGGATGGCCGAGCACGCTTGGCTCGAGGGTCGCGGCGGCGAGATCCCCGGGATCCTCGGAGACTTCTACGAGCGTGCCCTCGCCACCGACAGCCTGTGGGCACGGGGCGAGGTGGGGTTCTGGATGTGGAAGGCGGGTGCCATCGACGGGCCGCCCGACATGGCCGCAGAGCCGTTCGCTGCGCACATGTCGGGCGACTGGCGCCGAGCCGCTGTCCTGTGGCGCGAGATCGGCTGCCCCTACGAGGTGGCGCTGGCGCTGGCGGACGGTGACGAGCACGCCGTCCGAGAGGCCATCGAGATCTTCGACCGGCTCGGGGCCCGCCCGGCCGGCAACTGGGCTCGGGCGCGGCTTCGGGAGCAGGGCGCCGGCTCGGTCCCGCGAGGTCCGCGGGCCACCACCCTCGCCAATCCGGCCGGGCTGACCGCTCGCCAGCAGGAGGTCCTGGAACTGGTGGTGAAGGGCCTCACCAACGCCGAGGTCGCCGAGCGCCTGTTCCTGTCCAAGAAGACGGTCGAACACCACGTGTCCGCCATCTTCGCCAAGCTCGGGGTGGACACCCGGGCCAAGGCGATCGCCGCCGCTCTCCAGGCGGGAGCCATCTCGAAATAGGGGCGCCCCACCGCCAACCTGGGGGTGGGTCCCGATGCGACCCCCACCAGCCCTCCCATACGTTCGAGTCAGCCGGATGGGCCGGCACGAAAGGAGGGCACCATGCCTCGATACATGGTCGAACGGACCTTCCCGGACGGGCTCGAGATCCCGACGTCGGAGGAGGGTCTGAAGACGTGCTTGGGCGTCGTCGACACCAACGCCACGGAACAGGTCACCTGGGTCCGCTCGTTCGTCACCGACGATCACACCAAGACGTTCTGCATCTACGACGGACCGTCGCCAGAGTCGATCCGGCGGGCGGCCGGCAAGACCGGTCTGCCGGTGGACGGCATCTCCGAGGTGAGCGTCCTCGATCCGTACTTCTACGTCGGAGCGGCGTCGTGAGACGGTTCAGGAGCAGCTGGCTGGTCATCGGCCTCGTCCTCGCCCAGCTCGTGGTGGTGGCCGGCACGGCGCTGGCCCAGGGCCGAACGGTCAGCACCGCCCCGGTGGTGCAGGAGTGGGACGAGGA
>JBPEXB010000298.1:0-4289 GCA_052032125.1 Acidimicrobiia bacterium | reverse complement strand
GTGAGGTAGGAGCCGAGCTGACCGGTGGCCGGCGCGTCGACGACCACGACATCCCAGCCGCCCCGCTCGGCCTCCCAGATCACCTTGCCGATCGTGATGACCTCGCGAATGCCAGGGGCGGCGGTGGCGAGCAGGTCGAAGGCCTTGGTCGCCAGCGACATGCGGGGTGTGGCGACCCGCAGCTGGATGCGAAGGTATTGCTGAAGGGCCGGGCCCGGGAGGATGGTGGCGGCGAACAGGCCGTCGCGGACCTCGACCGGGTCGACCGACATGCTCGCCAGACCGAGGTGGCTGCCGAGGCCGCGCGGATCGGTGGTGGCCAGGGCGAGCACGCGGGCGCCCTCATGGGCGCGACGGTGAGCGAGGCCGGCGGTCACCGCCGACTTGCCGACACCGCCCTTGCCGCTGACGATCTCCAGGCGCACGGACATGGCGCGAGGCTACCGAGGTGGGGGAGTATCAAGATCGGGCCGCGGGGCGTAGGGAGCGGGACCCGGGATCCGGCGCCCGGGGCCCGGATCGGGACTCAGCCCGCGAGTGGGATGCGCAGCACGAGGTTCCCGTCCTCCACGGACCACGCTGCATTGCCCACGAGTGCGAAATCGGTGAAGTCTCTTTCTGCTTGCTCGATCAGCTGCTTGCGGCCTTCGCCGGCCACCGGGGGGAGACCTCGTTCTTGCACGGCCTTGGCCCGCTCACGAAACCGCTCCAACATCGCATCCACGTCAAACTCGGCCATCCCGATACCTCCAAGATTCCAAGCCTCGACACTAGACCGGCAGATGACGGGCCCCGGGCCCCGGCCTGTGCTCTTTGGTGGCCTACGAGGAGGCCCCCTTCGGGGGCGCACGTCTCCGGCCACGTGCTGCGGAGGCGGCGTGCCGTTGCTGGATGAACCGGACGGGGGCCCCCTCCGGGGCAGTGACACGCGCTCGGATGATGGGTGACGAGTGACGGATGACGGGCGGCATGCCGTTGCTGGATGAAGCGGACGCTGGCTCCCCTGCGGGGCAGTGACGCACGTTCGGATACCGGGACCCGGACACCGGACACCGGGCACCGGATCCCGGGTTCCGCCAAAGGCACCACGACCGCGAGTGCTACGCTGTCTTACACGGCTGTAGTTCAGGGAGGACCGCCATGCAGCAGTACCTCGATCTCCTCCGCGACGTCAAGGATCACGGTGTGCTCAAGGAGGACCGCACCGGCACCGGCACCTACAGCGTCTTCGGGCGTCAGCTTCGCTTCGACCTCGCCGACGGCTTCCCCCTGCTCACCACCAAGAAGGTGCACCTCAAGTCGGTGATCCACGAGTTGCTGTGGTTCCTCAATGGGGATTCCAACATCGGGTATCTGAATGACCACGGGGTGACGATCTGGGACGAGTGGGCCCATCCCGACACCGGCGACCTCGGACCCATCTACGGCGTGCAGTGGCGCTCGTGGGCGGGCGCCGACGGCGAGACGATCGATCAGCTCTCCCACGTGGTCGATCAGATCCGCACCAACCCGGACTCGCGTCGACTGGTCGTCTCGGCCTGGAACGTCGGGGCGCTCGACGAGATGGCTCTGCCGCCCTGCCACACCCTGTTCCAGTTCTACGTGGCCGACGGTCGCCTCAGTGTGCAGCTCTACCAGCGGAGCGCCGACATCTTCCTCGGCGTGCCCTTCAACATCGCCTCGTACTCGCTCTTGTTGATGATGGTGGCGAAGGTGACGGGCCTCCAGCCCGGGGAGTTCGTGCACACGTTCGGGGACACGCACCTCTACACGAACCACGTCGAGCAGGCGGAGCGGCAGCTCGAGCGCATGCCTCGTCCCCGCCCGCGAATGGTGCTGACGCCTGAGCCGCGCGATCTCTACTCGTTTTCCTACGACGACTTCGAGATCCTCGACTACGACCCGCATCCGGGCATCCGAGCACCCATCGCCGTGTGACCGAGGTCGTGCTGGTGGCGGCGATGGGCCGCAATCGAGTGATCGGTGTGGACGGCGGCATGCCGTGGCACCTCCCAGAGGACCTTCGTCGCTTCAAAGAGCTCACCATGGGCTCGCCGATGATCATGGGCCGCTCCACCTACGACTCGATCGGGAGGGTGCTCCCGGGCCGCACCACGATCGTCTTGACACGCAACTCCGACCTGGAGATCGCCGGTGCCATCGTTGCCCACACGCCTGAGAAGGCACTCGAGTCGGCTCGAGCCATCGCCGGATCGGAGGGCGAGGTGATGGTGGTGGGGGGCGGTGAGATCTACCGGTTGTTCCTCCCGCTCGCCGATCGGCTGGAGCTGACGATCGTGGATGCGGAGCCCAAAGGCGACACGACGTTCCCGGAGATCGACGCCGGTGACTGGAACATCGTGTCGAGCCGGCGTCTCGACGGTGATCCCGGGATGACCTTCGAGACGCTTGCCCGGGCCCGCTGACAGAGGAACCGGCCGGCTCCTATCCTCGTTCACATGCACGTGTGGTGGCTGAAGGTCGTGCGTGGAGTGCTCTTTGCGCTGGCAGCAGGGCTGGCGATCGTGCCGCTGCTCGTCCTGCTCGACCTCTCCTCGGGAGGAACGGGCTACGGGCTCTGTCCTCGAGGACTGTCGGGCTGTGACACTCCCTACACGGCCGCCCCGGAGCTCGCCGCCGTCCTCGGGATCGGGTTGTTCGCACTGGCGGGCGGCGTCAGGCTCGTGTCCAGAGTCATCCGGCGCATCGAGCGCCAGCGCCAGATCGAGGACGCCATGGCCCGCTATGGGGTGCCGCCGGGCGAGTGAGTTCAGCCGACCAGATCGGCCACGGTGTGGCTGACGAGGTACAGACCCGACGCGGTGACCGCCGGCGAGCCGTCCGGTGCGAGCAGTTCGCCGCTGATCATCAGACGCCGACCGCGCCGCTCGTCGACTCGCGCCCTGATGCGGAGCCTGCCGCCATCCGGCTCCACGGCGGCGCGGTAGCGCACCTCCATCTTCCCGGTGACCGTCAGCACGTCTTCTTGGAGGATGCCTGCCCAGACCAGGATCTCATCCAGGGCGGTGGCAGCGATGCCGCCGTGGAGCGCCCCCGTGGTGCCTTGGTACTCGGGTCGGGCGAGGAAGGTCGCGACGATGTCACCGTCGACCTCGGCGAAGTCGTCGACGTGCAGACCGATCGGATTCGCAGGCCCGCAGGCGAAACAGGATTCGTCGGTGTGCTTGCGGAGCGCCTCGACGATGTCGCCGAGCGATCGGGCGACGCTGCCGACCTCGTCAGCCGAGGTGGACACGGCCTCCCTCGACCGACGTGATCGTGACCACGGACCAGACCGGCCAACCACGGGCCTCGATCCGTTGGCGACCGTCGGTCCAGCCCTTCTCGACGGCGAAGACGGCGCCGAGCATCTCGCAGCCGGCCTCCTCGATGATCTCGCCGAGGGCCACCGCCGTTCGCCCCTGGGCCAGAAAATCGTCGACGACCAGCGCCCGCTGGCCGGGATCGATGACCCGCTGACGGATCTCGATGCTGTACTCGAAACCCTTCGTCGCCGAGCTCACCTCCCGACTGAAACTGTGGCGTGCACCGGGCGTCACGTACTTCTTGGCATAGATCATCGGGACACCCAGTTCGGAGGCGGCCGCCAGCGCCGGCGGGATCCCGGACGCCTCGGCGGTGACGATCACCTCGGTGCGCAGCGGGTCGGCGATCTCGGCGATCCGGCGGCCGATGTCGCGCATCACGCCCGGCTCGATGCGGTGGTTCAGGAATCGATCGACGAGCACGATGTCGCCATCGACGAGTGAGCGATCAGCGATCTCCTGGCGCAGGTCGACGGTGATCGGCGGATCGGCGAGGCGGGACCCGCCCGGTGCCTGGGCGCGAGGAGCGCGGCTGAAGGGATTCATCGGGCGACGTTAGTCGGCGCGCGGGCCGACTCGGCGGAGCCTAGAGAGGGCCCACACGAGGACTCCGACCACCACGACTGGCGCCCACCAGATTCGCACGTACGCCTCGAGGCGATCCGTCGTCGAGACGTCGTGGACCTCCACTGGGCCGAAGGCTCGAGCGAGCGCATCGGCCTCGGCCGCCGACACGCGAATGCCGTCGGCTACGGCCAGCACCTGGAAGTTCAAGGTGCTGGGCCGTGCCGGGTCGGACCCGTAGACCGCCTGATAGAAGTAGTCGCCGTCGCCGACGCCCGGGCCGCAGGAAGAGCCACCCAGCACACCCCAGGAATCACCCTGGATCACGACCCCCGTGTCATCGGGTGCGGGGCCCCAACTCCGGGTCACCACCGTCGCGGACCGTTCCCCGCGGAGACC
>JBPEXB010000297.1:0-1934 GCA_052032125.1 Acidimicrobiia bacterium | reverse complement strand
AAGCCGTCCATGCCGACGGTGACGGGGTCGTCCAGTCCGGCGACCGAGCGAAGGGCCAGGGCGATCCCGGGGCCGAAAGCCCGGTAGTCGGTCGTGTCGTGGCGGATCGACAAGTACTGGCCGAGCGTGCCCAACACCACCTCCTGATGCGCCACCGAGCCGTGGGTGCGCAGCGAGTGCACCGCCACCCCGCCGACGTCGGCGCCCAGCGCACCCTCTGCCAGCTCCTTGCCCCGGGCATGCGGTTCGATGCCCGCGGCCTTCCTCGCCGCCGCCATCCGGGCGGCGGTGTTGAGCGAGGTGCCCGACGGCGCATCCGGCTTGTCGTGGTGATGCATCTCGAGGATCTCGGCCGACTCGAAGTGCGGGGCGGCCAGCTCGGCGAAGCGCATCATCAGCACCGCCCCGATCGAGAAGTTCGGCACGACCAGGCATCGGTTCGCCGCCCCGTCCCAGGCTGCACGCAGGTCGGTGAGCTTGGCCTCGTCGTAGCCGGAGGTGCCGATCACCACGTGGCTGCCCATCGTCCGCCAGCGCTCGACGTTGCCCGGAGCGACATCAGGGTTGGTCAGCTCGATCACGACATCGACGCCCTCGAGCGCCTCCGGCGAGCCTCCGCACCGGTGGCCGAGCACATCCTCGCCGTCGTGGCCCGGGGCGTAGAGGCCGCCCACTTCGAGGTCGTCGTGCTCGGCGATGGTGGCGAGCGTCAACCGGCCCATCTTCCCGGGCGCACCCGACACACCGACCGAGGTCATGCCACGTACCGGGTGAAGTCGGACTCCTCGAACGGCCCGACCACACCGAGCACCCGCGGTCCGGTGAGCGTGCGTGCGGCAAGTTCGGCCACGTCGTCCAGCGTGATGGCGTCGATGCGCGCCAGCCGCTCGTCGAGCGAGAGGTGAGGAAGCCCGAAGATCTCCGAGCGCCCGAGACGAATCATCCGCGTGTTGGTGTCCTCCATCGAGAGCGCCAGCGCACCCCGCATGTGGCCCTTGGCCCGCTCGAGCTCCTCGGCTTGCACTCCCGACTCGGCCACCGAGGCCAGCTCCTCCTGGATGATGTCCATGACCGTGTGAGCGGTGGCCGGCGTGGTGCCGGCGTACACCGCCCAGGCCCCGGTCTCGGAGAAGGGCATCGAGAAACTCTGCACCGCATACGCCAGCCCGCGCTCTTCACGGACCTTCTGGAAGAGACGGGACGACATCCCCCCACCCACGATGTGTTGCAGAACCGAGTCGGCGAAACGCCCGTCGTCCACGCGATCGATGGACTCGCCGCCGTACACGAGGTGAGCCTGCTCGGTGTCTCGCCGGACGACCTCGACCCGGGGGCTGATCTCCGGCGTGGCGAGCGAATGGGAGCCGTCGCCCTCCCGCCACTCGCCGAAGTACTTGTCGACCATCTCGACGACCTGGGCGTGCTCCACGTTGCCCGCCACCGACACCACCGACGTCCCGGAGCCATACCGGCGCCGCCAGTAGCCGGCGATGTCGTCGGGGGTCATCTCGGTGATCGAGGTGCGGGTGCCGAGCACCGGGCGCTCCAGGTCGTGACCGGCGTACAGCGCCCGCACGAACGCCTCGACCGCCACGTCCGACGGATCGTCCTCGTTCATGTTGATCTCTTCGATCACCACCTGCCGCTCGGAGTCGATCTCCCGAGGCCGGAAGGCCGGCCGCTGCAGCATCTCGGCCAGGAGATCGAGCCCGGTGTCGAGCTCGGTGTCGAGGAGCCGGGCCCAGAAGCAGGTGTACTCCTTCGAGGTGAAGGCGTTGCTCTGGGCGCCGATGGCGTCGAAGGTCTCGGAGATGTCCCTCGCCGAGAGGCGCTCCGAGCCCTTGAAGAGGAGATGCTCGAGGAAGTGGGCGGCGCCCGCCTCGTTGGGGCGCTCATCCCGGGTGCCGGTGTCCACCCAGCACCCCACGGCGACC
>JBPEXB010000296.1:0-2704 GCA_052032125.1 Acidimicrobiia bacterium | reverse complement strand
ACGGGGCGGTCACGGCCCAACTCCCCTGGCTCGTCGCGTCGCCGGCGGCCGCTGACGTCACCAGCACCGCTGCGCCGAAGGTGTGGGCCACGCCGCATGCATTGATCACCGGGCTGTAGTCACACACCGCTGCCTGATTCACGGCGAAGCCCTCGTAGATGCACAGATTCCCGGGGTCGGCCTCCGGTGCCGCCACCGTTCCCGGGCATTCCGCCGGAGGGATCCCGCCGGAGGGGATGAAGTGCGGCGCCGGCGCGGCGGCGAGAGTGAAGGCGAAGGAGATGTCGTCGCTGCCGATCTCGTCGCCGGCCGCCGCCGTGAAGTTGACCGCGTAGGTGCCCCTGATCGTCTCGCCGCTGGTCAGCGGGTCAGGGAACGGACCGGGATCACCTTGCGGGCCCGGATCACCCTGAGGGCCCGGGTCGCCCTGCGGACCGGTGGCGCCGACCAGGTCGGTCGCCTCCATGCCGTCCACCGTGTCGGCATCGATGCTCGGTGCGGTGTTCGGGTCGTTGCCCGACAGCCGGTACATGAACGTCGCCATCTGGGCGCGGTTCACGGCGGCGTCCGGACAGAAGTCGGTCCCGTCGCCACAGCCGAGCGTCACGCCCACTTCGGCGACCCACTCGATACCCGAGGCGTGGACGCTGCCGTCGTTCACGTCGCCGAAGACATGGGTGCCGACAGCGACCCCTGGGATGGCCAGCGCCATCACCACCGTCAGCAAGAACCATCGTCGTCGAGGAATCGTCCGGTGCAGCATGGGGTACCTCCCTCCCCTCGTGCCCAACCTCTCGACCCTACCGAATTTGGAACGCCCTTCCAGATCGTGGTCGTCCCCGGTACGCTCGATGCATGGCGAAGCTGCGCGAGGCGATCCGGAGCCTCTTCCGGCCGACCCCGCCGCCCACCGAGGAGGAGCAGCGGCGGATGGCGGAGTCCCGCCCCGCCACCCGCGAGGAGATCGAGAAGGCACGGGCCAAGCACGGGTGGAGAACCAGCCTGCCCGGCTCTGGCGGCTGAACCACTTGTCACACCCTCTCGGTACCCTGGCCGGATGGCCGCGCGCCCCGACCTGACCGACCTCTTCTCACCTGCCACGGCCGCCTGGTTCGAGGCGTCGTTCGCAGCGCCCACCGAGGCACAGACCCAGGGCTGGCCGGCCATCGCCAACGGGCAGCACACGCTGATCCACGCCCCCACCGGGTCCGGCAAGACCCTGGCCGCCTTTCTTTACACCGTCGACCAGCTGCTGACCGAGCCCACCCCGGACACCGCCAAGCGCTGCCGGGTGCTCTACGTCTCGCCCATGAAGGCACTCGCTCACGACGTCGAGCGGAACCTACGGGCTCCCCTGACCGGCATCCACCACGCCGCGGCCCGCAACGAGCTGGGCGACCTGTCCGAGGTGGTCGCCGCCATCCGGACCGGTGACACGCCGGCCGGGGACCGCCGCCGCATGCAGCGCACCCCGCCCGACATCCTCATCACCACGCCCGAGTCGCTCTACCTCGTGCTCACCAGCCAGGCGCGAGAGATGCTGGCGTCGGTGCGGTGGGTGATCCTCGACGAGGTCCACGCCGTGGCCGGCACCAAGCGGGGCACCCATCTGGCGCTGTCGATGGAGCGCCTCGAGGAGCTGACCGAGGCCTCTCCCCAGCGCATCGGCCTCTCGGCCACCCAGCGGCCGCTCTCCACCATCGCCGAGTTCATGGGCGGCGGCACCGTCGACGGCGACACCTGGACACCCCGGCCGGTGACGATCGTCGACGTGCCCGCCGACCGCACGTTGGACGTCGAGCTGATCGTGCCGGTCGAGGACATGGCGGCGCCGGCGCCCCCGGACCCGCTCAGCACCGACGACACGGACCCCGGCTACCGCTCCATCTGGCCGTCGGTGTACCCCGAGATCCTGGAGCTGATCCAGTCCCACCAGTCGACCATCGTGTTCGCCAACTCGCGGCGGCTGGCCGAGAAGCTGTGTGCCGAGCTCAACAACCTGGCCGGCGAGGAGATCGCCAGGGCCCACCACGGCTCGGTGTCACGAGAGCAGCGGATCGAGATCGAGGAGCTGCTCAAACGCGGCGAGCTGCCGGCGGTCGTGGCCACCTCCACCCTCGAGCTGGGCATCGACATGGGAGCGGTCGACCTGGTGATCCAGGTCGAGTCGCCCACCAGCGTGGCCAGTGGCTTGCAGCGGGTCGGGCGGGCCGGGCACCAGGTGGGGGCCACCAGCGTGGCCAAGATCTTCCCCAAGTTCCGCGGCGACTTGCTCGAGGCCACCGTGGTGGCCGATCGCATGCTCGAGGCGGCGGTCGAGCCGACCCGGGTCCCCAAGAACCCGCTCGACGTGCTGGCGCAACAGATCGTGGCGGCGGTGGCGATGGACCAGTGGACGGTGGATGAGCTCTACGCCATGGTCCGGAGGGCCGCCCCCTACCGTGAGCTGGCGCGAGGGCCTTTCGAGGCGACCCTCGACATGCTGGCGGGCCGCTACCCATCTGAGATGTTCGGCGAGCTGCGGCCCCGGCTGGTCTGGGATCGGGTCGACCACACGCTCACCCCGCGGGCCGGCGCCCATCGGCTGGCGGTCACCAACCCGGGCACCATCCCCGACCGGGGGCTCTACACGGTCAACCTGCCCGACGGCGGACGCATCGGGGAGCTCGACGAGGAGATGGTCTACGAGTCGCGGCCCGGGGAC
>JBPEXB010000295.1:0-3905 GCA_052032125.1 Acidimicrobiia bacterium | reverse complement strand
GGCCACCACCAGACAGTACCCAGCACGGCACACTCAGTACTCAGTACTCACTACTCAGTACTCACTACCCCTGAATCGCCGGCGCAGCCGGCGATTCAGGTTGACACCCCCCGGCTCGATCTTCATACTCGCGACAGCATGACGACCCAACCGATCCTCGTACTTATTCACTAGCGCACGCGTCGCCAACAGACGTGTGCGCTTCGAACCCTCCCACAAGGAGGGTTTTTTGTGTCCCGGGCACACCCACCCGGTCCACCCGCAACCAGACCCAAGGAAGCACATCATGAGCGAGAAGATCACCGGCGCACGAGCGCTGATCACGGCCCTCGAGCACCAGGGCGTCGACATCGCCTTCGGCGTACCGGGCGGCGCCATCCTCCCGGCCTACGACCCCCTGTTGGACTCGCCGGTCCGCCACATCCTCGCCCGGCACGAACAGGGCGCCGGCCACATGGCCGAGGGCTACGCATGGGCGACCGGCAAGGTCGGTGTGGCCATCGCCACCTCGGGTCCGGGCGCCACCAACCTCGTGACCCCGCTGGCCGATGCCCTCATGGACTCGGTGCCGATCGTGGCGATCACTGGCCAGGTCCCGACGGGGGCGGTCGGCAACGACGCGTTCCAGGAGGCCTACACCACCGGGATCACCATGCCGGCGACCAAGCACAACTACTTCGTGACCGACGCTGCCGACATCGGCACGATCGTCAACGAGGCGTTCCACCTGGCGTCGACCGGGCGGCCCGGCCCGGTCCTGGTCGACATCCCGAAAGACATCCTCAACGCCGAGACGGAGTGGCGCGAGCCGGACCCGATCTCGATGCCCGGGTACAAGCCGACGGTCGATCCCCACCCCCGCCGGATCGCCGAGGCCATCCAGTTGATCGAGGCCGCCGAACGCCCGGTGCTCTACGTCGGTGGAGGCATCATCAAGGCGGGCGGCTCCGCAGCCCTCACCACCCTCGCCGAGCTCACCAACATGCCGGTCGTCACCACGCTGATGGGACGGGGAGCGATCTCCGATCGTCACCCGAACACGATCGGCATGCCGGGCATGCATGGTCTCTACGCCGCCACCACGGCGATGCAGAAGGCCGACCTGCTGGTGGCGATCGGCGTGCGGTTCGACGACCGGGTCACTGGCGACCCCGACGCCTTCGCTCCCTTCGCCAAGGTCGTCCACGCCGACATCGACCCCGCCGAGATCGGGAAGGTGCGGGTGCCCGAGGTGCCGGTGGTCGGCGACGCCCGCAAGATCCTCGAAGCCATGGTCGAGGCCTGGGGAGAACGCGAGCGGCCCGACCGGGAGAAGTGGTGGCAGACCGTTCGCTCGTGGCAGGAGAAGTACCCACTCCACTACGACCAGCGCCCCGACGGGCCGCTCAAGCCGCAGCTCGTGGTCGAGACCCTCCGGGACATGGCCGACGACGACGCCACGGTGGTGGCGGGCGTCGGCCAGCACCAGATGTGGGCATCGCAGTACTGGACCTTCGACGAGCCGCGCCGATGGATCAACTCCGGTGGCCTCGGCACGATGGGGTTCGCGGTACCGGCAGCCATCGGCGCCAAGGCCGGGATGCCAGACGCCCAGGTCATCGCCATCGACGGCGACGGCTGCTTCCAGATGACCTTCCAGGAGCTGATCACGGCCGCCATCGACAAGATCCCGGTCAAGGTGGCCCTGCTGAACAACTCGTCGTACGGCATGGTCCGCCAGTGGCAGAGCCTCTTCTACGGCGGCCGCTACTCGGCGTCCGACCTCGGCGACGACCTCCCCGACTACGTGGGGCTGGCCGAAGCGATGGGGTGTGCCGGATTGCGCGCCTCCCGCCCCGAGGAGGTCGAATCCACGGTCAGCCAGATGCTGGAGATCGAGGATCGACCGGTGGTGGCGGAGTTCGTGGTCGACCGGGACGAGATGGTGTTCCCGATGGTGCCGGCCGGCGGATCGAACGACATCGTCCTGACCGGACCGGAGGATCTGTGATGGCGCAGCTCGAACAGCACACGCTGAGCGTGCTCGTCGAGGACAAGCCCGGCGTCCTGGCCCGGGTGTCCTCGCTGCTGGCGCGTCGCGGTTTCAACATCCACTCCCTGGCGGTCGGCCCGACCGCCGAGGCAGGCATGTCGAAGATGACCGTGGTCGTCAACGCCCCCGAGCTCGAACAGGTGAAGAAGCAACTCCACAAGCTCGTGAACGTGGTGAAGATCACCGAGCTGGACAAGGACTTCGCCATCGAGCGGGAGGTCATGCTGGTCCGGGTCAACGCCGCACCGGGCAAGCGGGGTGAGATCCTCGAGATCGCCAGCATCTTCAAGGCCAAGGCCGTGGACGTGGCCACCAACTCGATCACGTTCCAGGTGGCGGGGACGCCGACCAAGGTCAACGACTTCCTCGAGCTGATCCGGCCCTTCGGCATCATCGACCTCGTGAAGTCCGGCCGGATCGCCATGCGCCGCGACCCGAAGGCTCGCAAGTTGAAGGCCGTCTGATGCGCGGTCGATCGAACACGCACACAGGCGGCCGGCCAGGTCCGGCCAGGGAGGGATGAACAGGATGGCGAAGATCTACTACGAGGCGGATGCCGACGCTTCGGTGATCTCCGGCCGCAAGGTGGCGATCATCGGCTACGGCAGCCAGGGCCATGCCCACGCGCTCAACCTCCGTGAATCGGGTGTGGAGGTTCGCGTCGGCTTGCGGGAAGGCTCGCGCCGGCGCGCCGAGGCCGAGGGTGAAGGTCTCACGGTCGGTACCGTGGCCGAGGTCTCCGAATGGGCGAACGTGGTCATGGTCCTGGTCCCCGACCAGACCGCCGCCGACCTCTACGCCACCGAGATCGCCCCTCACCTCTCCCCCGGCGACGCACTCATGTTCGCCCACGGCTTCAACATCCACTTCGGCGAGATCGACCCCGCCGAGGGCATCGACGTGCTCATGGTGGCGCCCAAGGGCCCCGGTCACCTCGTGCGCCGGACGTACACCGAGGGGTCGGGCGTCCCGTGCCTGGTGGCGATCCACCAGGACGCCACCGGTTCCGCCCACCGCCTCGGCCTCTCCTATGCCTGGGGCATCGGCGGGACGCGGGCGGGGGTGCTCGAGACCACGTTCAAGGAAGAGACCGAGACCGACCTGTTCGGCGAGCAGGTCATCCTCTGCGGAGGCGTGTCGGAGATGATCAAGTCGGCGTACGAGACCCTGGTGGAGGCCGGCTACCAGCCCGAGTCCGCCTACTTCGAGACCCTGCACGAGCTGAAGCTCATCGTCGACCTGCTCTACGAGGGTGGCCTCTCCTGGATGCGCTACTCGGTCTCCGACACGGCCGAGTGGGGCGACTACGTCACCGGCCCGAAGATCGTCACCGACGACACCCGGGCGGCGATGAAGCAGGCCCTCGCCGACATCCAGAGCGGCACCTTCGCCCGCGAGTGGATGTCCGAGGCGCGCGGCGGCGCCGGCACGCTCCTCTCCCGCCGCGCCGCCGAGCAGGACCACGAGATCGAGCGCGTCGGCGCCGAGCTCCGCGACCTCATGCCGTTTCTGACGCCCAAGCGGGTGCCTTCTTGACTGCTTGGGGGGGCAACCCCCCAAACCCCCCGAGGAGCGTCGGTCGGATCGCGGCCGACGGCCAGTGTGCGTCAGCCGGATCGAGGGCGCTGCCGCAGGAACACACGTCCTTGGGAGGGTCACCACCCCCGAGGAGCGTCGGTCGGTTCGCGGCGGACGGCCAGCGTGCGTCAGCCGGATCGAGAGCGCTCCCGCAGGAAGACACGTCCTTCGGAGGGTCACACCGCCCACCCGGTCGCCATCGCCCGGGGGCGCTCGAGCTTCCGGGCCTCCAGTCCCGCTAGGGGCTGGAGGCACTCTCAGCTTGAATGATTCGACGCGCCCGAAGCGCCTTCTT
>JBPEXB010000294.1:0-8425 GCA_052032125.1 Acidimicrobiia bacterium | reverse complement strand
TCGCCGCTGCTCACCGATCCCATGTCGATCTCGACGGTCACGGCGCTGTCGTCCGGCTCTGCCCCGATCTCGATGACCCCTTCGACGTCGAGGAACCGGCCTCGAACCCGGGTCAGCATGAAGTGCCTTCCGACGAAGGCGACCTCGGCATGTCCGGCATCGAGCACCCAGCGCCCTGGTGCCGGCAGCTCGACTCCTTCGATGACCTGGACCGCCTGATTGCTGTCGCTCATCACGACTCCCTTCTCTGACACATCTCGTTGGTGAGATATGTGCGCAAGCACATAAACACGCGCACGAGTCGGTCTATTCCCACCGCCGGTCCTCAGTCGAGACGCAAGCGGATCTCGGTGTGTCCGGTCGCCTCGTTCGTGTGACGGCCGATCTCCTGGAAGCCGTAGGCCTCGTAGAAGCGACGTCCGATCGCGTTCTCCTCGAACACGTCGAGCTCCAGCCACGGTCTCGCCTGGCGCGCCCAATCCATCAGCGACCGGCCCACCCCGCGTCCCTGGTGATCGGGATCGACGAAGATCGCGCCCACCTCGTTGCCGATCAGCGACAGGAACCCGATGACCTGGTCGTCCTGCTCGACCACCACGGTCTCGGCCATCGGCAGCCAGCGCTGCTGGATCTCCTGGCGCTCGACCGAGAAGAACTCCGGATCGAGGAAGTGATGGGCGACCCGGGAAGCTCGCTCCCACACGTCGAGCAGTTCATCGGTGTCGCTCTCCGCAAACGGGCGAACCATGACCCAACCGTACCGGTCTCGCCCGATCGCTCCCGTCAGGCCCCGACGTACTCGGCGAGGTGCTTGCCGAATCCGGCGCTTCGGGATCTCCACGGCGATGTCGTGCAGGTTGTTCTCACGGGCGCCGGACACCCGAATGAGATCGTGACGAATCGGCCTCGTGCATCCGCAGCACGCTGTCCGCGCCGATCCAAGTCCAACGCTGGCCGATTCCAAGGCGCGCCGGCGATCGTCTGCGGATCCGAGACAGAAAGGAACCGTCGTGGGCACGGTCAAGGCCCCCATCCGAGATATCTCTCCCAAGCACGCCTTGAGGCGGAGCGTGGCGCTGCGAGCAGCCGTCGTGGCCGGCGCTGCCTACGCAGGCACCCTCGTCCTCATCTTCCTCACCGGTGTGACGTGGAACGCCAACGGTCCCTCGTTCGCGACGCTGGCGCTGGCGTCGGTCGCGGTGCTCTTCCTGGCACCGATGGCGGCTCTGGTGGCCGCCATGACGACCGTTGCCCCCTACCGCGATGAGCGCCTGGATCGCAGCGGTCGCACCGTGCTGGGGTGGGCACTCCTGATCGTGGCGCTGGCGGCGACGGTCGTGGCGCTCGAGATCGGCTGGCCGCAGAGTGCGATGATCTCGCTGCTGGGCGGCGCAGGCCTCGTCCTGCTCCGGGCATGGATGATCGAGCACGAGCAGCGTCATGGGCCGAAGGGCGTGACCTTCCCCCGTACCTGAACGAGTGACGCGGGGGGACGCGTGCGGATCCCGCCAGACATTCCATCCAGATACTGTGAGCAATAGCTATTGCCGCAATAGCTATTGCGCTACACTCACGCGATGAACGAGGGCGCCGAACCGCGCGGCCGGGATCCACTCCTGGAAGCGGTCGGCGCCGTCGTCGACGATCTCGAGCGCAACCTCGAATCCACCCGCCTCGCCATCGAGCAGGCACGAGAGATCCAGGAGCTCCGCGGTCAGGGGCACACCTACCGGGAGATCCTCGAGGCGACGGACCGACCACTCGTCGTCGAGCTGATCACCGCCAACCTCGAGCGATTGCACGACAGCGGATCGGCGCTGCGGCAGCTCTACGCCGAGGCATTGCACAACGAGGGCCTGACCATGGAGCAGATCGCCGAGCTGTTCGGCGTCACCCGCCAGCGGATCTCGGCCCTCCTCCGAGGGGGAGCACAACGCGATGGCTGAACCGATCGAATTCCAGATCCTCGGCCCGATCGGCGTCACGAGGGGAGGAAACGCCGTCGACCTCGGCGGCCCGAAGCAGCGAGCCGTGCTCGCCATGCTCGTCATCAACGCCAACCGCCCGATCACGTCGGACCAGTTGATCGACACCGTATGGGCGGATCGGCCACCGCCGAGCGCCCTCGCCACGCTGCAGGCGTACATCTCCAACCTGCGTCGCGCCATCGAGCCAGGCCCGCCTGTCAAGGGTCGCCACCAGCTGCTGCAGAAGAACGGGGGTGGCTACCAGCTGAGCGTGGACCCCGAAGCGGTCGATGCCCAGCGCTTCGAACGCCTGCTGGACGATGCCGGTCAGATGATCGGTGCATCCCCGAGCAAGGCGGCCGAGCGAATCTCTGCGGCCCTCTCGCTGTGGCGCGGCCCTCCGTTGGCCGATTTCCGATACGCCGACTTCGCCCAGGTCGAGATCGCCCGGCTCGAGGAGCTGCGAGCGTCCGCCATGGAGCTGCGCATCGAGGCCGAGCTCGCCTCAGGCCGGCATGGCGACCTCGTACACGAGATCGAACAGCTGCTGGAAGCGCACCCCTACCGGGAGCGCCTCTGGGGGCATCTCATGGTCGCCCTCTACCGAGCCGACCGACAGACCGAAGCGCTGCGCGCGTTCCGTCGCTGTGAAGAGCTGCTCGACGAGGTGGGTCTGTCGCCTGGAGAGTCGTTGCGCAAGCTGGAGATGGCCATCCTCGACCATGAGCCGTCGCTCTCGCCGCCCGTCCCCGCCCCCGACGCGCCATCAGGTGGTCCCGGGACGTTGGTCGGCCGGGAGGCCGAACGGCGCGTCGCCCGCGCCCAATTGAAGGAGGCCGCCCGTGGTCGTGGATCGATCGTGGTCGTCGAAGGGGAAGCCGGCATCGGCAAGACCCGCTTCCTCGAGTCGGTCCAACGAAGCGCGCAGGACCTCGGCTTCTCGACCGCCCTGGCCCGCTGCGTGGAAGTGGGAGGAACACCGCCGTTCTGGCCGTGGATCCAGCTGACCAAACGCTTGGGCTCCGATCGGCTGCTGGAGGCCGCCGGGCCCCATGCCGCCACGCTCGCTCCCCTGGTCCCCCACGACCGGCCGGCCGCACCGGTGGTGGCGCCGCTGTTCCACGTCGCCAGCGCCCTGGCATCCGCCCTCCAACGGCTGGCAGCCGACCAGCCGATCCTCCTCCTGATCGACGACCTCTACTCCGCCGACCCCGACTCGCTGACCGTCCTGGCGCTGCTGGCTGCCGAGATCGACGACTCCCGGGTGGTGATCGTGACCTCGCACCGCGGGCACGACCTCGGTCCCGACCACCCGCTCACCGAGACGCTCGGCGCCCTGAGCCGCCTGGACAGCGTCGTGCGACTGCCGCTGCCGAGACTCAGCCTCCCCGAGGTCGGCGAGCTGGTCGGCTCGCTCACCGATGAGGCACCGACCCTCTCGACAGTGGAAGCCATCTACGCCCGCAGCGAAGGCAATGCCTTCTTCACCGTCGAGCTGACGAAGCTGCTGCTCGCCGAAGGCGACCTGACCCGGACCGGGCTGGCCTCGGCCATGCCGCCCACGGTGGTCGAGGTGCTGGGCCGCCGCATCAGCCGGCTGGAGCCCGACACCCTTCGTCTGGTGCGGTGCGGCGCCGTCTTCGGCCGCGAGTTCGAGTTGCTGGTCGTCGCCGAGGCGCTGTCCATGGACCACGACGCAGCCCTGACGGCGATCGATGAAGCGCTCGGCAACGGACTGATCGTCGAAACGGATCGACCCGGCGTCTACCGATTCAGCCACATGATCGTCGTCGACACCGTCACCCACTCGCTCGGGGCGCTGCGCCGAGCGCAGCTGCATGGCCAGATCGCAAACGCCCTCGCCGATCGGGCGCGGGTCGATCCGAGCCGGCTCGTCGACCTGGCGCACCACCGTTCGGGAGCCGTGCCCCTGGACGGACCGCTGCCGGCCATCGAGGCGCTGGCCCGGGCCGGCCACCATGCGCTGGACGCCAACGCCGTCGAATTGGCCGAGGGCCTCTTCACGGCCCGACTCGACCTCGTCGAGGGCCTGGCTCCGACGCTGCGCCGGAACGACCACGAGATCGCGGCGCTGTTCGACCTCGGCAAGGTCTGGACGTGGCGGGAGGGCTACCACTCGGCCAAGCTCGACGCAGCGGCCGATCGACTTTGGGAGCTCACCGGCATCTCGAGAGACGAGATCGACCTGCCGTCAGAGGCGGTCATCGATCATCGACATCCGATCCTGGCCTCGTTCCAGGCACGGTTCTCCGTCGAGATCGTGTCGGGGCGCATTGCGGCGGCTGAGGCGGTGACCGAGCGGCTCCTCGCCTTGGCAGCCGATCACGACCATCCGATGGTCCGCTACGCCGCGCACCAGACTGCCCTGACGTGCTTCTCGCACGCCGGACGACTGCAGGAGGCGAAACGGTCCGCAGATGAAGCGCTGCGAGCGCTCGACGAGCTCGAACCCGACCACGACGGCAGCGTGATGCTGCCGCTCGGGCAACAGCCTGCCCGCGTCACCTACCACGCCTTCGCCGCGTGGCTGGCGTGGCTGCTCGGCGAGCCGGCGTGGCGGGACGAGCTGCGGGCCGCCCGCCGGGCGTGCGCCCGCAACCCGTTCCCCTATCACGCCGGGTTCGTTGCCACCGTCGAGGGGATCGTGTGGGCGATGAATCAGTCGCCCACCGAGGTGCTCGAGACCCAGGCCTGGGCCCGCTCGGTGGCGGACGGCGAGGTGTTCGGGCCGGTGCGCTCGTGGCTCGCCATCCAGGCTGCGTGGGCCCATGGGATGCTGGACGGCGATCCTGGCGAAGCCGCTGCGACGATGGTGACCCAACTGGGAGAGCTCTCGGCGGACGGGACCGAAGTGGCCCATACGTTGTACTGGGGTCTCGTGGCACAGCTGGCGCTGCGCGCCGGCGACGATCACATGGCGCTCCAGGCGTCCCGCCGCGGCCTCGACCGGGTTCGCACCGCGGGCGAGCGCTTCTGGCATGCAGAGCTCGAGCGCCTGGAAGCCGAGGCGGTGAAGCGCCTCGGCCGATCGCTGCACCCACCGACTCTCGTCGGGTCGGGCGGGCCGATCGACCTCTGATCGTCGAAGCCTGCCGACCGCAAGCCCATCCCAAGCCCGCTCCAAGCGGCGTCGCGCATCGTCGCCGGGCACTACGCCCATCGAAAGGACATGCCATGACCACGACCCTGCCGCTGGAAGGCTCGGTCGACCAACTGCGGAGCCGCATCGCCGGATCCGTCTACACCAGGTCCGACGCCGGCTTCGCCGAGGTCGGGCAAGGGTGGAACCTGGCGTTCACCCACGCCCCCGCCCTGATCGTCGTCCCGCGATCGGCGGCCGACGTCGCCACCGCCGTCCGCTACGCCTCCGAGCACCAGCTCACGATCACCGTGCAGGCCACCGGCCACGGCCCGGCTCGACTGGCCGATGGCTCGATGCTCATCGTCACCTCCGAGCTGAACGACGTGACCGTCGACGCCGGAGCGGCGACAGCTCGTATCGGCGGAGGGGCCAAGTGGCAGCACGTCCTCGGGCCCGCCACCGCCGCCGGTCTCGCTCCGCTGCTGGGCTCGACGCCCGACGTGGGCGTGGTCGGCTACACGCTGGGCGGCGGCATGGGTTGGATCGCCCGCAAGTACGGGCTCTCGGCCGACCATGTGCGGGCGATCGAGATCGTCACCGCGGACGGGCGGATTCGAACGGCTTCGCCCGAGTCGGAACAGGACCTCTTCTGGGCCCTGCGAGGCGGCGGAACGATCGGATTCGGCGTCGTCACGGCCATCGAGATCGACCTCGTCCCGCTCGCATCCCTCTACGCGGGCAACCTCTTCTACCCGCCGAGCATGGCCGGCGAGGTCGCCCGGCGGTACCGGGAGTGGATCCGCGAGGCGCCCGAGGACCTGACCTCCGGGTTGTGCTTCTTCACCTTCCCGCCCGTCGACGAGGTTCCCGAACCCTTCCGCGGACGATCGTTCACGATCGTGCGAGGGGCATTGGTCGGGACCGACGAGGAGGGTGAGGAGTTGCTGGACCACTGGCGGTCGTGGCACACCCCCGAGTTCGACATGTGGGGTCGCATGCCCTTCGACCAGGTGGCCACCATCAGCAACGATCCACTCGATCCGCTGGTGGGCCTCGGCACCACCGAATGGCTCGACGAGATCGACGACGACGCCATCGCCATGCTCGCACGGGCGATCTTCGAGGGAGGCGACGCGAATCCGCTGATCATGGCGGAGATCCGTCACGCCGGCGGCGCCATCTCACGCGCACCTGCCCACCCCAACGCCTACGGGAACCGCAAGCGGCGCCACCTCCTCGAGGTGATCGCCCTCGGGATGACCCCCGAGGACGTCCCCGGACTGCACCACGCCCTCGACGGCCTGCGAGCCGAGCTGGCCCCTCACGTGGCGGGCGGCGCCTACCTGAACTTCCTCGACGGCGAGGAGAAGCTCCGCCGTGGCCGCGAAGGGTTCGAGGAGGCGTCGTGGGACAAGCTGCAGCAGGTCAAGGCGCAGGTCGACCCTGCCGGTCTCTTCGGCGCCGGCCTGACCACGCCGTGACCGCCGGCGCCCCCACCCGCACACCCGCCGCCGGGCTCCAAGGTGATTCCTGGACGATCCCAAGGCGGAGGGCCGAGAGTACGCCTCGTGAAGACACGGGGCATGAACACCCCAACGATCAAGGAAGGAACATGGAACACAACGTCGACACGGGCCGCGCCTCGTGGTGGCGGTCGGTTCGCTGGCCGGCGCTGAGCCTGCTGGCGTCCGGCCTCCTCGTGGCGCTGGCGTTCGCCCTCGATGGCGGGTCCAGCGCGCAGCGCGACGCAGCCCTCATCATCGGAAGCGTCTCGCTCTACATCTTGGTGCCGGCGACGGTCATCTGGCTCCTCTGGAGCGTCGGCCGTCTGTTCGCAGGCGGTCGGCCGAATGCCGGTAAGACGTCATGACGAGGAGTACCACGATGCAACGCATGGCCGTCGCAGGCCTGGCCCTGGCGCTGATCGCTGCTGCCTGTGGCGGCTCCTCGGAGCCGGCCACGCCGATCCCGACCCCGGCGCTGGAGGACGGCAAGTTCTTCGCCTTCGTCACCGTCGGCGAGGACGAGGCTGGTGTCACGACGCTGGGCGTCGACCTGGCCACCATGCTGAGCGGCGAGGCCGCTCGGAAGGCAGCCGTCGAGGACGGTGTGATCGCTGAGGGTGAGGATCTCCCCAACGACTTCTACATCGACAACGACGAGAAGGCCTACGAGCTGCTGCAGGTGTCGGACACCTCGGAGATCAGCGTGATCTCTGGCAACGACACCACCCGCATGGTGAAGATCGACCTCGACGACCTCGAAGCCCTCTTCGACGGAACGTATGGCGGCGAACCCGTCTACGGCATCGTCGCCAACCAGCCCATCGCCATGGACGTCGTCATCAGCCAAGGAAAGATCTCCTCGCTGGCCGCCGTCTACCTGCCCTGACCCGATCCCTCCCCTCCGTCTGGGCAGCAGAGAGCCCCTGGTCACCGACCAGGGGCTCTCTTTCGTGCTGAGTCGCACCAGACCTCCGCGGCAATCGGTCGTATGACGAGCCAGACCGGGCCGGCGCTCGCCTCTAGCCTCACAGGGGCGACGACAGGAGCACTCGATGGCGATCGTGGACATCCACACGCACGCATACACCGCTGAGTGGTACGAGATCCTCCGGACCCAGGGGGGCGAGTACGGGATCAAGATGCGGCCCGACGATCGGGAAGAGATCTTCCGGGGCGACACGCCGGTGGCGTTCCCCCAGCCCGGCCACTTCGACTACGACCTGCGGATCCAGCAGATGGACGAGACGGGCATCGACGTGTCGATCGTGTCGCTGACGGCGCCGAACGTGTACTGGGGTGGCCAAGAGGTGAGTTGCCAGGCTGCCGCCGTCTCGAACGACAGCATGGCCGAGGCCGAGCTGAAGTACCCGGATCGAATCCGCTGGTACACGTCCCTGCCCTGGCAGTACCCGGCGCAGGCGATCGAAGAGCTCCAGCGGACCGTCGAGCTCGGCGCCAAGGGCGTGATGGTGCTGGCCAACGTCGCGGGACAGAGCCTGACCGATCCCCTCTTCGAGGACATCTGGCAGGAGATCGACGACCGTGCCTTGCCGGTCCTGCTCCATCCGACCGACCCGCCGGGGGCCGACGTCCTCGACATGGGGAGCTACGACCTCAGCTGGTCGGTCGGCTTCATGTTCGACACGACCCTGGCGGTCACCAGGATGATCTTCGACGGTTTCTTCGACCGCTATCCGAACCTCAAGCTGATCGCCTCCCACGGGGGCGGTGCACTGCCCTACCTGGTGGGCCGGTTCGAGAAAGGCGACGAGGTCGAGCTGCCGGAACGCCGGCGGATGAGCGCGACCCCTACCGAGTATCTGCAGCACATCTACTACGACTGCATCACC
>JBPEXB010000293.1:0-2287 GCA_052032125.1 Acidimicrobiia bacterium | reverse complement strand
TTCAAGGAACGTAGATGGAGGAGGGGTTCCTGTGGATCGAGTGATCACCACACTCATCGGAGTTGCGGTCGCGATCGGCGGGAGCGCCCTGATCTTCATCGGTGCGAACAAGCTCTTCGACGTCGCCCCGCGCCGCTGGCAATGGTTCACCGGCGCCCTGGGTGGGACGTTCGGACTTGGATTCTTCGCCATCCTCTGGGGCAACCGGGTCATCTGGGAGAACGAGCTCCTCTGGACCCTCTTGGCCGGTGTGATCGGCTTCGTGGTCGGCTACCTGCTCGGCCAGCTCGCCGATGCTCGGGCCCGGCTCCTGGTGGGCGGCGCCGGCGGAGCCCTGCTCGGCCTGCTCGTCGGCCTCAACATGCGCAACGTCATCCTGGTGGTCCAGGACGGCAACAACCAGATCCAGATCCCCACCCCCATCCCGGCCCTCGACTACGGCACGCTGATCCTGTGGGTGGTCATCGGCATGGCCATCGGCACCGGCATCTGGGTGCTCCGCGGCCGCAAGACGCCGCTGTTCCGCAGTCTGCTCCTGTGGGGAGCGATCGGATGGGGGCTCGGCGCCTTCGGCGTCCCCGATCTGGGCACGGCCTCGCGCGACAACGCCATCCTCTCCACCACGGGATTCGGAGCGCTGTTCGGCGCCGCCCTCGGCGCATGGCCGCTCGCCGACGAGGAGACCTACGACCGCGCCGAAGTCGGGTCCCGCAAATACATCTTCCTGGGACCGGCGCTGTTCTTCATCGGCGCCTCCCTGGTGATCCCGACGATCCGGACGTTGTGGCTGTCGTTCCTCGACGCTCGCGGCCAGGAGAACGTCGGCTTCGCCAACTACACGTCGGTGTTCACCGACGCCAACATCATCGACCTGTCGGGCTGGACCGACATCTTCACCAGCCGCCTGTTCTTGGGCGGGTTGGTGCTGGTGGGCATCGGCTTCATCGCCGCCTCCTTCGCCGGTCGCCAGCGGGAGGAGCGCTTGGCCTTCGGGCCCTCCAACCTCGGCCCAGTGGCCATCGGCGTGGTCCTGATCGCCTTCGCCATCTTCGCCACCCTGCGCGGGACGATCATCAACAACCTGTGGTGGGTGTTCACCGTGACCCTTTTCGCCTCGTCGCTCGGCCTGGCCATCGCCGTGCTCTCGGACCGGGTGAAACGCGGCGAGAACATCGCCAAGTCCCTCATCTTCATGCCGATGGCCATCTCGTTCGTCGGCGCCGGGATCATCTGGCGGTTCATGTACATCGCCCGGCCACCCCAGCGGGATCAGACCGGGTTCGTGAACGCCCTCTGGGTGTGGGCCGGGCAGATCAGCAACTCGGGCACCGGTAAAACCGTCGTGGCGCTCATCCTGGCGGCGGGGGTCCTCGGGCTGGCCTACCTCGCCTACCGGGGTCACATGGGAGGCGCGCCCGGCGTCATGTGGGGCTCGATCGTGCTCGCCTTACCCCTCCTCTGGCTGATCTACCGGTTCTTGGGCCCCGGGCTCGGAGGCTTCCAGATCATCGAGGCGTCCGGCCAGGTCCAGGGCCAGCCGATCCAGTTCACGTCGGAGTCGCCATTCAACAACTTCTGGCTGATGAACGTGCTCATCTGGATCCAGACCGGATTCACGATGGTGATCTTCTCGGCGGCCATCAAGGCGGTGCCCGCCGACCTGCTGGAGGCGGCCAAGGTGGACGGCGCCACCGAGTCGCAGACGTTCTGGAGGGTGACGATCCCGCAGATCGCCCCCACCATCGGCGTGGTCGTGACGACGCTCATCGTCACCGTCATGAAGGTGTTCGACATCGTGCGGGTGATGACGGCAGGCAACTTCGACACCAACGTCATCGCCAACGAGATGTACGACAAAGCCTTCACCGAGTTCAACTTCGGGGTCGGGTCGGCGCTCGCCATCATCTTGTTCTTGGCGGTCCTCCCGATCATGTACTACAACATCCGGCGGATGCAGAAGGCGGCGGTCTGATGGCAGTCTCGACGGCAGAATCAACCGGCCTGCGGGCTCCGAGCGAGGGCGGCGGTCTCGGCACCACGCTGTACCGATTCCTCTCGAGCATCCCGACCTGGGTGCTGTGGGGGCTGGTGGTCTTCTGGAGCATCCCAACGGTGGGCTTGTTCGTGAACTCGTTCCGCACCAAGGACGCCCAGGCGACGTCCGGTTGGTGGAACTTCTTCAACGATCCCCAGGGCCTGAGCCTGGACAACTACTCAGACGTCATGGCGGCTCAGGTGGGCGGCGGTGTGGCCAACGCCCTGCTCAACTCCCTGGCCATCGCCATCC
>JBPEXB010000292.1:0-2104 GCA_052032125.1 Acidimicrobiia bacterium | reverse complement strand
GCCGCCTCGTAGTCCTCGACCATGCGCAGGTTGCGGTTGCTGACCGCCACCGAGCCCTCGGCCTGGCCGGGAGCGCTGAGCACCTGGCCGTTCACGTGGGCCAGCGCCACCGCGCTGGGCTCCAGGCCCTCGACGGCGGCGGAGACCAGGAAGGTGATCGCTTCGATGTCCGTCACGCCTAGCGGCCGAACCGTGTCGACGAGCACCGAGGCCGTGACCGGCTCCTGATCCTGCACGAACAACGCGTCCTCGGGGATCACCAGGTGGACCTGGGCGCTGGAGACGGCCTCCATGGCCATGATGGTGCGGGCCAGCTCGCCCTCCAGGGCACGCTGGTAGTCGATCTGCTGGCGGAAGTCGGACACCGAGAGGCCCGCCTCGTCCAGCAGCTCGTAACCCTCAGGGCCGACGCCGGCCCGCACCCCGGAGGCGGCGAGCTCGGCACGGGCGGCGTGGACCATGGGCCGGGGCACCATGACGGTCGAGCCGCCACTCTCGATCTGATAGGGCACGCCCTGCGCCTCGAGACCGTCGATGACCTCGGCCAGGGCCTGGTCGTCCAGCTCGGTGTAGAGGACGGCGTAGGAGGGCGACGAGACCCAGTTGAAGAACAGCCACCCGGCCATGCCGAGGACGGCGATGGCGCAGCCCGCCACCACCTTGTGGGTGAGGGGGAGGGTGCGGACCGAATCTGCGAACGAGCTCTGCGACATCGATCAGACCTGCATCCGCATGATCTCTTGGTACGCCTCGACGGCCCGGTTGCGGACCTGGGTCAGCAGCTCGACGCCGAGCGTCGCCTTGGAGCTGGCGATCAGCAGCTCGTGGACGTTCTCGTCCTCGCCGGCGGCGATGCCCACGGCGATGCGGTCGGCGGTCGCCTCGGCGGCCGAGACCTCCTGGATGGTGCGGGTGATCATGTCGCCGAAGCCGTCGTCGGCGGTGGGCTCGGCGGCGGCCGTCTTCTGGGTCAGCGCCGAGAGGGCGTTGAGACCGGAGTTGATCGGTGAGATCGCCATCAGCGGCCCAGCCTCATCGCGGCCTCGTAGGCCTCACGGCTCTGTTGCATGACCGAGACGTTGACCTGATAGGAGCGGGTGGCCAGCACCAGGTCGGCCAGCTGGCCGGGCAGGTCCACGTGCGCCAGCTGGATGTAGCCCTCGTCGTCGGCCAGCGGGTGCAGCGGGTCGTAGGCGAGCGGCGGCTCGCCGTCGAGGCGGGTGATGGCCCGCACCGCCACGCCCTCGCCGGGGCCGCTCGGCCAGTCCAGGTCCTCCTCGGCCACGACCAGCTGGGCGCGGAAGGGCTCCTCGTCCGGGTTGGTGACCGTGTTGACGTTCGCCACGTTGTGGGCGATGGCGTCCAGCCAGATCTGGCCGAGCCGCACGCCCGTGGCGGCGATGTCGAGCGCCCCGAACATCGGCATCAGCGGGCTCCGATCGCGGCGCGGATCATGTCGAGCTTGGCGTTGTAGGTGTTGACCATGACGTCCTGGAGGAGGTTGGTGCGCACCATGTCGGTGAGCTCCAACTCCAGCCGCACGTTGTTGCCGTTGATGCCGGCCGGGTCGGCGGTACCCATCACGGCGATGGCATCGCGGTCGGTGCGCAGGTAGCCCCGTTCCAGCGCCCGCCGCAGGTTGGTCTCGAAGTCGACCCGGGACGCCCGGAAGCCGGGGGTCTCCGAGTTCGCCACGTTGTTGGCGATGACATTGCGGCGACGCTCCAGGCCACGGAGTGCGTACTCCATCGCCTGCATCGCCTTGTCGCTGCCGAGCACGTTCATGTGTCTCTCCTCGGGCACGAAAAAAGGGAAGAACGACGAGCGTTCTTCCCTGAGCTCCATTGCATCCGTGCGTTCACTTGTCTGAACGCAGACCCCTGTCGACAGCCGGACGGACCCGGTAAGCAATTGGAGCGAAAAACCTCACGGAGGGTGGCAATGCCCAGCGTGCCGGGCCCAGCGGGTCGGCTTCGACGACCGCTGGGCGTACTAGGTACTGAGTACCGAGTACGGCGGCGGGGATGGCGGCAGGGTCTCGGGTGCCCGAGTAGGTGGTCGACGGCGGGCTTGTGTGTCGGGACGCACCCCATCTACTCCGGCA
>JBPEXB010000291.1:0-2781 GCA_052032125.1 Acidimicrobiia bacterium | reverse complement strand
CTTTGAGATCCGGCCCCCACAGCAGCACGGTGGCTGCCCGCTCCAGATCGTCGATGCGCCCGCGGGGCGTCACGCCGGCCAGGAACTCGGGATCGAGACCGTCGCCCATCTGGGCATCGAGATGGTTGGACCCGATCACCACCCGCATGAACTTCGACAGCGCGTAGGCGTCCTCGTTGGTGCCGCGAGCTCCGCCGAGGGCCGCCACCGAGGCGGGCCCGTGCTCCTCGACGATCTCGCCGAGGCGTTGGGCCACGCGATCGAGCGCTTCGCCCCACGACGCCTCCCGGAGGCCCTCGCCCTCCCGGACCATCGGCACGGTCAGCCGCTCGGGCGAGGCGAGGGACTCGAAGGCGAACCGCTCCTTGTCGGACAGCCAACCCTGGTTGGTCGGCCCGTTGTCGACTCCCAGGTACCGCAGCACCTGGTTCTGTGAGGTGTGCACGGCGATGCGGCTGCCCTCGGTGTGGGTCGAGCTGATGCTCTCCACCGTGCGCAGGTCCCACGGCCGGGCCCGGAAGCGGTACGGCACGGCGGTGAGAGCGCCCACCGGGCAGATCTGCACCGTGTTGCCTGAGAAGTAGGAGTTGAAGGGGTCGTCGGGGAACGTGAGGATCTGCGTGTCGTTGCCGCGTTCTTGGAACTCGATCAGCGGGTCGCCGGCGATCTCGTCGCTGAACCGCGTGCACCTGGCACAGAGGATGCAGCGCTCGCGGTCGAGCAGCACGAGGTCGCTGATCGGAATCGGCTTCTCGTAGTGGCGTTTCGCCTCGACGAAGCGGCTCTCTCCCGGGCCGTAGGTCATCGTCTGGTCCTGCAGCGGACACTCCCCGCCCTTGTCGCAGATCGGGCAGTCGAGCGGGTGGTTGATGAGGAGAAACTCGAGGACGCCCTCCTGGGCCTTCTTGGCCACCGGCGACTCGGTGTGCACGATCATCCCGTCGTTGATGGGCTGCATGCAGGACGGGATGAGCGCGGTTCCTCGAGGCCCCTCGACCTCCACGAGGCACATCCGGCACATGCCGACCGGGTTCATGCGCGGATGCCAGCAGAACCTCGGGATGTAGGTCCCGTTGTCCTGGGCGGTCTTGATCAGGAGCTCACCGGCCGGCGCCTCGACGTCCTTGCCGTCGATCGTGACCGTGACCATCTCCGGCCCCTCGCTCACGCCCGGCCCCCGATCGTGACCGGGACCAGGTTGGCGTTGCGAATGTGCTCGTCCACCTCGTCCCGGAAGTAGGTGAGCAGTGATGCCACCGGCGAGACCGCCGAGGGACCGAGCGGGCAGATCGTCGTCATCTTGGGCGGCCAGGTGACTCCGGGCGAGATGTTGTCCGACACGTCGTAGAGCAGCCCGGCGTCGGCAGGGCGGCCCTGCCCGTCCATCACCCGCCGCAGGATCATGTCGAGCCAGGTGGTGCCCTCGCGGCACGGCGTGCACTGGCCACATGACTCGTGGGCGAAGAATCGCACCAGCCGCTCGGCGGCGGCCACCATGTCGGTCGTGTGATCCATCACGATCACCGCACCGGAACCGGTCATGGAGCCGGCGCCATCGATCGCAGCCTTGGTGACCTCGAGATCGAGGTGCTCCGACGGCACGAACCACGGCGCCGAGGCGCCACCCGGCACCCACGCCTTCAACTCGTTGCCGTCGCGAATGCCACCGGCGAGGTCGTAGATCAGCTCGCGCCAGGTGAGGCCCTCGACGATCTCGTAGTTGCCCGGCTTGTTGACGTGACCCGAGATCGACGCCATGCGCCACCCCGGTGAGTCCGCCGGCCCGATGGCGGCGTAGGCGGCGCCGCCCTCGTTGATGATCCACGGCACGTTCGACAGCGTCTCGACGTTGTTGACGATCGTCGGCAGCATGTAGAGGCCCTTGGCGGCCGGGAAGTAGGGCGGCTTGAGCCGGGGCTCTCCCCGCCGCCCCTCGAGGCTGTTGATGAGGGCCGTCTCCTCACCGCAGATGTAGGCGCCACCCCCGACGTGGACCGTGAGCTCGAGGTCGTAACCGCTGCCGAGGATGTCGGTGCCGAGGTATCCGGCTGCGTAGGCCTCGTCGACCGCCGCCTGCACGCGTCGCGCCGGCTTGGGGTACTCGCCGCGGATGTACACGAAGGCGTGGTGCACGTCGTTGGCGTACGACGAGATGATGATGCCTTCGATCATCTGGTGCGGGTCGCGCTCGAGGAGCTGGCGGTCCTTGAACGTGCCCGGCTCGGACTCGTCGCCGTTCACGACCAGGTAGGAGGGCCGGGCGGGAGCGAGGAATCCCCACTTCACCCCGGCCGGGAACCCGGCGCCGCCGCGGCCCCGCAGCATCGAGATCTTGACTTCCTCGGTGACCGCGGCGGCCTCCATGCCGGGATCCACGAGCACCTTGCGGAGCGCCTCGTAGCCCCCGGTCGCCTCGTAGGTCGCCAGGGTGTGGCTGGTCGTCGGGTGGGCCTCCATCCGGGCGGTGAGAATCGGAGCGGAGCTCACTCGTCACCGCCGCGGGTCTCGACGGTGCCCAACGGCTGAAATGCCGGGACGGGCCGAGAGGCGCCGTCGTGGTCGGGGATGGCCCAATCGAAGCCGGTCTGTCCGCCGAAGAGGGCCTGCATCTCATCGCCGAACGCCGTCTCGGGCCTGGCGGTCTTGAGCCACTGGACCAGCTCGCGGGCCTTGTCGGGAGTGACACCCTCGACGAACTCGTAGTTGACCTGGATGGCGGGTGCCCCTCCGCACGAGCCGATGCACTCGACGTGCTCGGGTGAGATCAATCCCTCGTCATCG
>JBPEXB010000290.1:0-4302 GCA_052032125.1 Acidimicrobiia bacterium | reverse complement strand
ATGTAAAGATATCTTGACATGGTGTCAAACATGGCATACGGTCAGTCGTGTAAGAAATCTTTGACACACCTTCCTTCAGGAGCCACGTATGTCGTTCAATGAGAAGAGCTCGCTGGCGATGCTGACGATCATCGGCGTCGTGTACGGGTGGTACTTCCTGCTGGTGTTCGGTCAGGTCGCCGACACGCCCGCCCGGGAGATCGCCTACCGGGGTCTCCTGCTGGTCTCGGTCGTGACGCTCATCGTGCTGGCCATCGTCAGCCACATCGTCTTGGCCATCGTGTCGTACCGAGACCTGGACGCTCGGGACGACGAGCGAGACACGTTGGTGCGCCTGCGCGGGGAGCGGGTGGGCGGATGGATCGTGTCGGTGGCGGCGTTCGTGGCGCTGTGGCTGGCCGTCGCCGACCTCGCGTCCTTCTGGATCGCCAACACCATCCTGTTCGGCTTGGTCGTCGGGGAGATGGCCGAGCAGGCGACCATGGTCTGGCACTACCGGCGTGGGGTGTGAGGGTGGGCAAGGCCACCCGGGTCACCAACCACATCCGCCGGCTGCGCTTCGATGCCGGCGAGATGACGCAGAAAGACCTCGCCGACCGGATCGGTGTCACCCGCCAGACGGTCAACGCGATCGAACAGGGGAAGTACTCCCCTTCGCTCGAGGTCGCCTTCCGGATCGCCCGGGTGTTCGGTGTGCCGCTCGAAGAGGTGTTCGAGTATCCCGAGTAGCGTCCGGCCTACCGATCGGTCGTGAGACCCGCGAGCACCTGATTCACGAACGGCATCATGCCGCCCATGCCCGAAGCCCGATCCTTCATGTGCACCGTGGTCGCGTCGCTGACCGTGTAGATGTGATCGATGACGGCGAGCCGATCGGCCAGCGGGATCCCCGCTCCCATGATCACGACGTCGACGATCGAGTCGTCGAACGCCGACCTGACGTCTTCCAACGATGTGCCGGTGACGATGTCAACGTCCAGTCGGGCGTCGAGTGCCGCCTGAACCTGATCCGGATCGAACGGTGTCCTTCCCAGGAGCATCACCCTCGGGCGCACGAAGGTCCCTCCTGGGCTCGGGTCCAGACGTCGCCGGTCGCTGATAGCGTCGCTGCGAAGGAGGAACGGTGGCTGCACCCGATCATGTCGTGAACCTAGGCGAGAAGCTGGCGGCCGTCTCCGACCATTGGTCGCCGAAGATCGTCGGGCAGATCAACGATCTCCACCTCAAGGTCGTGAAGGTGCAGGGCGAGTTCGTCTGGCACACCCACGACGACACCGACGAGTTCTTCCTGGTGCAGTCCGGTCACTTGAGGATCGAACTCCGTGGCCAGGAGGCGGTCACGCTCGGGCCTGGCGACTTCTTCGTGGTGCCGAAGGGCGTGGAGCATCGGCCGGTGGCCGACGACGAGACCGAGGTCCTCCTGCTGGAACCGGCCGGGGTCGTCAACACGGGCGATGCCGAGAGCGAGCTGACGGCCCAGGACGAGTGGCTCTAGCACCCCTGTCTCGTCAGAAGCCCGGGCCGCCACCAACGTCCGACCGCACAGGCCCATAGGATCTCGGGCATGCCGGCGATCGACCGCGAACGCTTCCTCGCCGACCTCTACCACCTGCGCACGTACGGGGCGGTGGGCGTGGGTGTCGTGCGGCCGTCGCTCTCGGCGCCGGACGTGGCAGCGCGGCGGTGGCTCCATGGCCGGATGGAGGAGGCAGGCCTCGACGCCACGATCGACGGGGTGGGCACCGTCTTCGGGCGGTCGCCGCATGACGGTCCTGCACTGCTCCTCGGCTCGCACACCGACACCCAGCCGAAGGGCGGCTGGCTCGACGGGGCGTTCGGGGTGATGGCGGCGCTCGAGGTCGCTCGGGCCCTGCGGGAGGACCCGGGCACCGCCGATCTGGCCGTCGACATCGCCTCGTGGATCGACGAAGAGGGCAGCTTCCTCGGCTTCCTGGGTGCCCGGTCGTTCTGCGGCCTGCAGGACGTGACGCTGATCGAATCGGCGACCGACGTCGAGGGACGTCGACTCGCCGACGCCCTGGCCGAGGCCGGGCTGGCAGGTGAGCCCCGCGTCGAGATGGAAGAGGGCCGGTACCGGGGCTACGTCGAGGCCCACATCGAGCAGGGCCCGTACCTCGAGGCGGAGGGCAACCTCATCGGAGTGGTGACCGGCATCGTCGGGATCCGCACGATGCTGATCAGGTTCACGGGAGTGCAGAACCATGCCGGCACCACACCGATGCACATGCGGCGAGATGCAGGGCGGGCGCTGGTCGAGTTCGTGACCCGCTTGAACGAGGAGTTCCCAAAACTCGTCGACGAGCGCACGGTGTGGACGGTCGGCCGCATCGAGCTCGATCCCGGTGCATCGAGCATCATCCCCGGCGTTGCCGAGCTCACCCTCCAATTTCGCGACCCGAGCGAGGCGGTGCTGGACCGTCTCGAGCACCGTGTCCACGATCTGGTGGCGGCCGCCAGCGGTGCGATCGGTGTCGAGGTGGTTCCCCGGCACGACACCGTCGAGGCGGTGGCCTTGGACGACGAGCTGCAGCGTCACATCGCCTCGGCCGCAGAGGCACACGCGCCGGGCAGATGGGTGTCGATGCCGTCAGGAGCAGGCCACGACGCGCAAGTGCTGGCGCTCCGGATGCCGGCTGCCATGGTGTTCGTCCCCAGCATCGGCGGCATCAGTCACGACTTCGCCGAGAACACCTCTGACGACGACCTGGTGCTCGGATGTCAGGTCTTGGCGACCGCCGCCGAGTCGATCCTCCGGTCTGGGTGAGCAACGATGCCCGACGCCGGATCGACCCGCGATCCCGTCAAGATCGCGTCGGCATCGCGAGTCGTCCATGCACCGGCTGAGCGGATCTTCGAGCTGATCGCCGATCCCTCCCGGCAACCGGAGTGGGACGGGAACGACAACCTCGGTTCGGCGCCCCCGGGCCAGCGGGTGCGTGCGGCGGGCGATGTCTTCACCATGACCCTCACGATGGGATCCGTGCGCGAGAACCACGTCGTGGAGTTCGACGAGGGAAGGCTGATCGCCTGGGAACCATCGGAGGTCGGGATGGCGCGTCCCGGACATCGCTGGCGGTGGGAGGTGACGGCGCTCGACGAGGAACGATCGATGGTGACGCACACGTACGACTGGACGAACCTCACCGACCCTGGTCGCTACGCGCGAGCGAGATCTACCACCAGCGAGCGCCTGGCCTCCTCGATCGATCGGCTCGCCGCGCTGGTCGAGGGGACGTGATCCCCGGGCAGCACGCCCTTGCCGCTGCTCAGACCGCCCGCACCTCGGCCAGCCGGGCCCTCGCGTGATCGTCGTCCCAAGAGACCATCCAGATGCATCGGTGGTCGGCGATAGGCTCGGGCACAGGACTCGCGTGAGGAGGATCGATGCGGGCGATCGTTCAGCACCGCTACGGCCCTCCACGCGAGGTTCTCACCCTGGAAGACATCGAGAAGCCCTCGCCCGCCGAGGGTCAGGTGCTGGTCCGGGTGCAGGCAGCCTCGATGCACCCCGACGTCTGGCATGTCGTGACCGGCCACCCGCACATTCTCCGGCTGATGGGTTCAGGAATCCGCCGCCCCCGCCAACGAGTCCCGGGCACCGACCTCGCCGGGGTCGTCGAGGCGGTGGGCGAGGGCGCCACCCGGTTCGCGCCCGGCGACGAGGTGTTCGGGCAGACCGTGGACTGGAACCTGTGGAAGAACGGCGGCACCTTCGCCGAGTATGTCGCCGTCGCTGAGACCGTCTTGGCGACCAAGCCGGCGGGCCTGACATTCGCCCAAGCCGCCGCGGTGCCCACCTCCGGCATCATCGCCATCCGTCACGTTCGGAGGGAAGCGCGAGTCGACGCCGGACAGAGGGTCCTCATCAACGGCGCCGGCGGCGCGGTTGGCACCTTCTGCGTCCAACTGGTCAAGGCCTACGGGGCCGAGGTGACCGCCGTCGACTCAGCCGACAAGCTGGCGATGCTCGAAACGATCGGCGCCGACCACGTCATCGACTACACAACCGACGACTTCACCACGGGCGGTGTGCGCTACGACGCCATCGTCGACATTCCTGGCAACCGGTCGTTCAAAGAGCTGCGGAGGGTCATTGCCGACGGCGGACGCTACGTCCTCATCGCCCACGACGACTACGGACGCCACGGCGGACGCTGGGTCGGGAGCGGGATCCCTCGCATCCTGGCCCTGGCCGTCCGGGCTCCGTTCGGTCGCCGGAGCAGGGATGAAGACCCTCTCGACGATTACGGGGATCCGTTGGCGATGCTCGGTCGGCTCATC
>JBPEXB010000029.1:0-2321 GCA_052032125.1 Acidimicrobiia bacterium | reverse complement strand
GTGGATGGTGCCCTCGGCCTCGCGGAGCGACTCGTGGAACACCCGCTCCAGGTTCGGCTCGAGGGTCAGTGCGTTGATCACGCCGTGCGGGGCGATGCGGGCGGCGATGGTCGACGAGAGCGCCACCCGGGCGGCGTTGACCATGGCGCCGACGGTGCGCGACTCGGCGGGCATCCCGGCGATGGCGTCGACGATCGTGCCCAGATCGCGGATCGGCACCCGCTCCTCCAGCAGCCCTCGCAGCACCCGCTGGAGCGTGTGGATCGGCAGGGCGTCGCTCCCCACCTCGTTGGCGAGCAGCGGCTGCTCCTCGTGCAATCCCTCGACCAGCATCTGGACGTCCTGGCGGGTGAGCAGTGAACTGGCGTGCTCCCTGACCACCTCCGCCAGGTGGGTGATGACGGCCGAGGGCCGGTCGACGACCGTGGCGCCGGCCGCTTCCGCAGCCGCCCGATTCTCGTTGGGCACCCAGTAGGCGGTCAGCCCGAAGACCGGCTCGACCGTCTCCTGGCCGAGCGCCGAGAGGACGTCGCTGGGTCCGAGCGGGATGGCGAGCACGTGGCCGGGCGGGGCTTCACCCCGTCCCACCTCGACGCCCCGCATCAGGATCTTGTAGCTCCACCCCGGCATCGACACGTCGTCCCGGGTGCGAACCAGCGGCATGACGAACCCCAGGTCGTTGGCGATCTGGCGGCGGAGCGACTTGATGCGTTCGAGCAGGTCCCCGCCCCTGCCCACGTCGATCAGGTCGAGGATGTCGTAGGCGAGGTGCAGCTCCAGCGGCTCCACGTGCATGCCGGCGATGAGCGACTCGCTCGAGTTGGGGTCGATGGTCAGCTCGGCCTCTTCCGAGGCGGGCATGATCCTTGGATCCGAGGACTCCTCCTCGCCATCGTCGATCTCGGGCCGTCGGGTGCTGAGCAGGAGCAGGATGCCGCCGAGCGCCATGAACGGCAGCGGCGGCAGCCCGGGCATCAGACCCATGGCGGCGACGATCACGCCACCGAGCTGCAGGGCGCGGCGGTTGCCGAACACCTGCAGGCGCAGCTCCTCGCCCATGTCCTCGTCGGACCCGACCCGGGTCACGAGGAGGCCGGTGGCCATCGAGATGAGCAGCGCCGGGATCTGGCTGACCAAGCCGTCGCCGACCGAGAGGCGGGCGTAGGCATCAGCGGCCTCGGCCACTCCGAGCCCCCGGCTCCCGACACCGATGGCGAGGCCGCCGATGAGGTTGATGGTGACGATGATGATGCTGGCGATGGCGTCGCCCTTGACGAACTTGGAAGCACCGTCCATCGCCCCGTAGAAGTCCGCCTCCTTGCCGATGCGCTTGCGCATCTCCCGGGCCTGGCGTTCGTCGATGAGGCCGGCCGAGAGGTCGGCGTCGATGGCCATCTGCTTGCCAGGCATGGCATCGAGGGTGAAGCGGGCGGCCACCTCGGCGACGCGGCCGGCACCGTTGGTGATCACGACGAACTGGATGACCACGAGGATCAGGAACACGACCAGGCCGACGATCACCGACGAGCCGATGACGAAGCCACCGAAGGTGTCGATCACCTTGCCGGCGTAGCCGTCGAGGAGGATCAGCCGGGTCGACGACACGTTGAGCGCCAGGCGGGCCAGCGTCGCCACCAGCAGCAGCGACGGGAACACCGAGAACTCGAGGCTGTCCTTGAGCAGCAACGTGCCGAGCAGCACCAGGATGGCGAAGGCGAAGTTCATCGCCAGCAGGATGTCGAGCAGCCAGGGCGACATCGGCAGCACCATCATCAGGATGATGAGGACCAGGAAGATCGGCCCGGCGATGTAGGAGCGGATCCTCATCGCGGCACCCTGCGCCGGTAGGCCATCGCCAGGATCAGGGCCACTGCCTCGAACAGCGCGGTCGGCACGTAGCCGCCCACCTTGACCTTGCGGAACAGGGCCCTGGCGAGGGGCTTGTCCTCGAAGACCGGCACGCCGTTGCGGCGGGCCTCCTTGCGGATGCGTTTGGCCAGCTCGTTGGCGCCCTTGGCGACGACCCTCGGGGCGGGTTCCTCCCTCTCGTACTTGAGGGCTACGGAGATGTGAGTCGGGTTGGTGATGACGACATCGGCTGTCGCGGCGGCGGTGATCATGCGGTTGCGACTCAGCTCGGCGGCCCTGCGGCGGCGCGCTGCTTTGAGCTCGGGGCTGCCATCCGTGTCCCTGGCCTCCCGCTTGACCTCGTCCTTGGTCATCTTGAGGTCCTTGCGGTTCCGGTACTTCTGGATGGCGTAGTCGGCGGCGGCGATGACCGTCATCAGGATCACGACCCGCAGCAGGATCTGCCATCCGGC
>JBPEXB010000289.1:0-5820 GCA_052032125.1 Acidimicrobiia bacterium | reverse complement strand
ACGGGCACCCTGTTGCCCACCGCCACCGGGAAGCGCCTGGTGACGTCGACCCAGAGGGGGAAACTTCGTGAGAAGCCAGTCAACGCGCCGCTGGTTGCGGCTGGTCGCACTGCTGCTCGGCTTGGCCATGATCGCCGCGGCCTGTGGTGGCGACGACGACGACTCGGCATCGCCAACGTCCTCGCCCGAGGACACCGACGGCGACGTCAACCAGAACGAGGCCCCTGACCCGAGCACGATCACGCCGGGCGGGTCGCTCATCTTCGGCACGGAATCCGACGTCGCGAGTCTCGAGCCCGGCGTCGCGGCACAGCCCTCCGACAAGGTGATCACGCTCGGCATCTTCGACCCGCTGGTGTCCTTCGACGAGAACAACGAGTTCGAGCCGTACCTCGCCGAGAGCCTCGAGCCCAACGACGACGCCACCGTGTGGACCATGCAGCTCCGTCCCGACGTCGTGTTCCACGACGACACCCCGCTCAACGCCGACGCAGTCGTGAAGCACTTCCAGCGGCTCCAGGACCCGGCGACGGCGTGCCCCTGCGCCGACGCGGTGAGCATCATCGAGAGCATGGACACCCCCGACGGCCCCGAGGGCCTGGCGGTCGTGTTCAACCTCGACGGGCCGAACGTGGCCCTCCCGAACCTCTTCGCAGGGTCGAGCGGCTACATCGAGTCGCCGACCGCGGTTGCCGAGCTCGGTGACGACTTCAAGACCAAGCCCGTCGGCACCGGTCCGTTCGTCCTCTCGCAGTTCACGCCCGGCGACCGGGTCGTGCTGACGAAGTTCGACAAGTACTGGAAGACCGACGACAACGGCGTCCAGCTCCCGTACCTCGACGAGATCACCTTCATCCCGATCGCGGACTCCGGTCAGCGCCTGTCAGCCATCGAGGCCGGCGACGTCGACATCTTCCAGACCGCGGCGAGTGACACGGTCGCCCAGGCCGAAGAGGCGGGCTTCAACGCACAGAAGATCTCGGGTTCGAGCTCGACGATCATCTTGATGAACCAGTCGAAGCCACCCTTCGACGACGTGCGTGCTCGCCGGGCGATGGCCCTCGTCACCAACCGTGAGGTCATGAACGAGCGGGTCTACGACGGTGTCCGCACCCCGGCGTTCTCCGCCTTCGCGACCGACTCGCCGTTCTACAACCCGGACGCCACGCTCCCGGACTTCGACCTCGACGCGGCCTCAGCCCTCGTCGACGAGCTCGGTGGGCTCGATTTCACGCTCACCTGCATCCCGACGCCAGAGTCCGATCAGCTCCTGCAGATCCAGAAGCAGTTCGGCGAGCAGGCCGGGATGTCAATCGAGCTCGAGACCCAGGAACAGGGCGCGTTCGTGAACCGGATCTTCAGCAAGGGCGGTGACTACGAAGCGGCGTGCTTCCGCAACAACCACTTCGTGGAACCCGACCAGATCCGCTCGGGTCTCACGACCGACGACGCGGGCAACCTCGTCTTCTACAGCAACGAGCGCGTCGACGAGCTCCTCGAGCAGGGTCGCTCCACGGCCGACTTCGACGAACGGAAGGCGATCTACGACGAGGTCCAGGAGATCATCGCCGAGGAGATCCCCTCGATCACGTTGAACTACGACCTGTTCGGGAACGTCTACACCGACGACGTCGGCCCGCCACCGCCCGGTGAGGCCAACTCGCTCGGCGCCATCAAGCCCGGCTTCCTGTTCCGCACGGATCAGTAGCCGAGCCCCGGGGGAGCTCACGCTCGTATGAACGCGCTCCGCGAAGTCCTGCAGCGGCTCGTCAAGCTCGTGGTGGTCCTGCTGATCATCTCGTTCATGACCTTCAGCTTGACGAGTCTGCTGCCGGGCGACCCGGTCACGACCATCCTCGGACCGCAGTCCTCCGATCCGGTCGCCCGCGCGGCGGTCGAGGAGGATCTCGGTCTCGACAAGCCCTTCATCGAGGCGTACGGCGACTGGCTGATCGGGGTCGTGACCGAATTCGACTTCGGGCGGGCGTACTCCACGGGGTTCGAGGTCAAGGAACTGATCGGTAACGGGCTGCCGGTCACCATCCAGTTGATGCTGATGGCACAGTTCTTCGCCATCCTCATCTCGGTGCCACTCGCGGTGTGGAGCGCCTACCGCGCCAACACCCGCACCGACAAGATCATCACGACGACCTCGTTCGGGCTGATCAGCTTCCCGAACTATGCGCTCGCCGTGTTCCTCGTGTACCTGCTCGCCGTCCAGAGCCAGGTGTTCCCAGCGGTCGGATTCACGAGACTGAGTCAGGACCTCGGTGACAACCTGCGATCCGTGGCGCTTCCCGTGATGGTGCTCGTCGCCGGCCTGGTCGCGGTCTACACCCGCCTGCTGCGCAGCGACATGATCGCCACGTTGCAGGAGGACTTCATCCTGATGGCGCGGTCGAAGGGCCTGCCCACCTGGCACATCCTCATCCGCCATGCGCTGAGACCGTCGTCGTTCTCGTTGCTCACCGTGTTCGGTATCAACTTCGGCACGCTCATCGGAGGCTCCGTGATCCTCGAGCAGTTCTTCTCACTCCCCGGTCTCGGCCGGCTGGCGGTCGAATCGATCGTCAAGCGCGATTACCTGGCCGTGCAGGGAGTCGTGCTGCTCATCGCGACGGCGTTCGTCCTGATCAACTTCCTGGTCGACGCGCTCTACTCGGTGCTCGACCCACGGGTGCGCCGGAGCGGTGCAGCGTGAGCGTCGACGGAGGACCGCTCGACGGAGATCCGGTGGCAGAGATCCGGGGGAACGACGAGAGTCCCGTGGGCAAGAGCGCACGGCGTTCGCGGAAGGCGGGGCGAGCGCCACGGGGCGGCAAGCTCGGTGTCGGCGGTTGGGTGAGCCTGGTCTGGCTGGTCGTCGTCTTCGTCGCCGCGATCATCGCTCCCATCCTGCCGCTCAAGGATCCCAAGACCGTCGACTTCACCAACATCAATCAGTTGCCCAACCAACCCATCGGAACCAGTGGCTTCATCCTCGGCACCGACGAGAACGGCTTCGACATCTTCTCCCGGCTGATCTGGGGAGGACGCGTGTCGCTCGTGGTGGCGATCGGTGTCCTGGCGATCGGCATGATCGTGGGAGGCACCATCGGCCTGATCGCCGGCTACGTCCGTGGTCGGACCGAGATCGTCTTGATGTCGCTCGTCGACATCCTGCTCGCGTTCCCAGCGCTGATCCTGCTGATCGCCATCGTCGCCTTCCTCGGAGCCAGCTTGACGAACGTGGTGGTGGGCATCTCGCTGGTGTCGATTCCCGCCTTCGCACGGATCTCACGCGCGACGACCCTCTCGTTCTCGCGGCGCGAGTTCGTGCTCGCTGCTCGTGCCGCAGGTGCGAGCGACCGGCGGATCCTCGTGCGCGAGATCCTCCCGAACGTCGTGCTCCCCCTCCTGGCCTTCGGTCTCCTCGTGGTCGCGATCGCCATCGTCGCCGAGGGCGCCCTGGCCTTCCTCGGACTGACGTCGCCCGAGACGATCAGCTGGGGCGGCATGATCAATGGCGGTCGCGGGGCCCTGCAGAGCGAGCAGATCGCTCACGTGAGCATGATCCCGGCCGGGATGATGTTCCTGACCGTGCTCGCCATCAACTTCCTCGGCGACAAGTTCCGAGCGATCTTCGACGTGAAGGACGCAGCGCTGTGAGCGACACCCCCACGAGGAGGAAGCGCCGTGTCATCGGCGTCGCCGAGGAGCACCATGGTCCGCTCCTCGAGCTCGTCGACTTCAAGACGCACTTCCACACGCCGGCGGGCGCGGTCAAGGCCGTCGACGGGGTGAGCCTCACCCTCGAGCGCGGCAAGACCCTCGGCGTGGTCGGCGAGTCCGGTTCGGGCAAGACCGTCCTGTCCCGCTCAGCGATGGGCCTGTTGACCGCCAGGAACGTCGAGCGGACCGGCGTCGCCCGCTACAACGGCGAGGACTTGGTCGCCATGGGGCCCGCTGAGTTACGCGGGCTGTGGGGTACCGAGATGGCGATGGTCTTCCAGGATCCGATGACCTCGCTCAATCCGGTGATGAAGATCGGTCGCCAGATCACCGAGGGACTTCGTCACCATCTCGGTATGAGCAAGGACGAAGCCAAGGAGCAGGGCGTCGCACTCCTCAAGGCCGTGGGGATCCCCGACCCCTCCAGCCGGTTCGACGTCTACCCGCACGAGCTCTCCGGTGGCATGCGCCAACGCGTCACCATCGCCATCGCGCTTGCGTGCGGCCCCAAGCTGCTTTTCGCCGACGAGCCGACCACCGCGCTCGACGTGACCGTCCAGGCCCAGATCCTGAACCTCCTCCAGGCCCAGCAGCGAGAGCGATTCATGGCGATGCTGCTCGTCACCCACGACCTCGGCGTCGTTGCCGGTCGCAGCGACGAGATCGCGGTGATGTACGCGGGCCAGGTGGTCGAGCAGGCCCCGACGAAGGCGCTGTTCACCAACGTTCGGATGCCCTACACCGAGGGTCTCCTGAAGTCGATCCCGCGGCTCGAGCATCGGAGCCACACACGGCTGCAGATCATCGGCGGTCGTCCACCGGACCTCATCAACCCACCGTCGGGCTGCCGGTTCTCCCCGCGCTGTCCCTACGTCCAGGACAAGTGCCGCGAAGAGGCGCCGCCACTGGTCGAGGCCGAGACTCCCGGGCATCGGTACCGGTGCCACTTCCCCGTGGGCAGCGAGGAGGGCAAGGATGCGCTCGCTCGGAATCTCGCCAACCACGTGCCTGCCGCCGAGGCAGCGATCCGTGGCGACAGCGCAGCTGCAGAGGTCGTCGAGGAGCTCCAGGACGCTGCCGAACAGGCCGCCGTGACGAAGGATCAGACCTGATGGCCGGTACGGGTACAGACCACCTGCGGTCGGAGGACGAGACGCTCCTGCGCGTCGAGGACCTCGTCGTCGAGTTCCCGGCGCGGGCGGGGCAGACCGTCCACGCCGTGTCGGGGATCAGCTTCGACCTCCGCAAGGGAGAGACCTTGGGTCTCGTCGGTGAGTCAGGTTGCGGCAAGTCGACCACCGGGCGAGCGGTCATGCAGCTCCCGCCGCCGACGAGCGGCTCGGTCAAGTTCGAAGGCACGGAGCTAACCGACCTCAGCGGCGAGCGACTGCGCGACGTCCGCAC
The DNA here is from genome assembly GCA_052032125.1 of Acidimicrobiia bacterium. Lineage (GTDB taxonomy): Bacteria > Actinomycetota > Acidimicrobiia > Spongiisociales > Spongiisociaceae > JBPEXB01. The sequence continues at coordinate 705 of JBPEXB010000289.1, read as the reverse complement.
GAGACTTCAGTTCATCTTCCAGGACCCGATCTCGTCGCTGAACCCGCGCCGCAAGGTCAAGGACATCGTGGCCGAACCACTGCGGATCTGGAACCGCGGCACCGAGGCCGAACGGAAGGCCCACGTGCGCGAGGTGCTCGACGCCGTCGGCCTCGACCCCGACGTCGCTTCCGAGAAGCGTCCGCACCAGTTCTCCGGCGGTCAGTGCCAGCGGATCTCGATCGCTCGCTCCCTCGTGCTCGACCCCGAGGTGATCATCTGCGACGAGCCCGTCTCCGCGCTCGACGTGTCGGTCCAGGCGCAGATCCTCAACCTCCTCGAGGACATGAAGGAACGATACGGGCTCACCCTGATCTTCATCGCCCATGACCTTGCGGTCGTGAAGAACGTCTCGGACCGGGTCGCCGTCATGTACCTGGGCAAGATCTGCGAGGTGGCCCCGCCCGACGAGCTGTACTACCGGCCTGCACACCCCTACACGGCCGCACTGCTGTCGGCGATCCCCCTGCCCGACCCCGACGTCGTGCCCGACACCGGGGATCTCGCAGGCGACCTGCCCTCGCCCCTCGACCCGCCATCCGGCTGCCGATTCCGGACACGTTGCTCCCGCGCGACCGAACGGTGCGCACAGGAGGAACCGACGATTCGGGCCGTGGGGACCGACCACTACGTCGCCTGCCACTTCCCCCTCATCGGCGACGCCGC
>JBPEXB010000288.1:0-6395 GCA_052032125.1 Acidimicrobiia bacterium | reverse complement strand
CAGTACTCAGTACTCCCTGGGTCGTCCCCCCACACAAAGGAATAGGCTCGGACCCCGATGCGCGACGAGGTGCGGCATCCCTGGCGTGAGGCGATGCGGTCGTTGTGGTTCCTGCCGACCGTGTTCATCCTCGCCGCCCTCGCCTCCGGCTCGTGGCTGTCCCAGATCGACATCCCCACTGGAGGTGTGCTCGACGCACTGATGTTCCGCGGCTCCGCGTCGGCGGCCCGGGAGCTGCTCATCGTCGTCTCGGGCACCATGATCACGGTCACCGGCCTGGTGTTCGTGCTGACGGTGGTGGCATTGCAGATCGCCTCGACCCAGTTCTCGCCGCGGCTGCTGCGCTCGTTCCTGCAGGACCCGGGCACCCGGCTGGTGTTGAGCGTGTTCGTCGCCACGTTCTCGTACAGCCTCGGCGGCCTGTTCACCGTGGGGCAGACGGCGAACGACGGCACGGTGTTCGTCCCCAGGGTGGCGGTGACCGGCTCCTTGCTGCTGGCCCTGCTGAGCGTGGGGATGCTGGTGTACTACATCCAGCACATCACCAACTCCATCCGGATCGACACCGTGATGTTGGGCGTCCGCCGGGCCACCACCCGGGCGATCCACGATCAGTTCCCGACCCCGGCGCCCGTCGAGGAGATGCAGCCGGCCCGGCCGGTGCCGCCGGACGATGCATTGGTCATCCCGGCCGCCAGGTCGGGCTATGTCCAGGAGGTGTTGCTCGACGACCTCGAGGAGATCGCCCGGTCCGCCGACATCACGATCCGGCTCCGGCCTCAGGTCGGCCAGCACGTCGTGGCGGGCACACCCCTCGCCTGGATCTGGCCGCGTGACGCAGCCGACCCAGACACCGCGATCCTCAGCCCGTCCATCAACCGGGCGGTGGTGACGGCGCATGAACGCCACGTCGAGGACGACGTCGGCTTCGGCGTCCGCCAGCTCGTCGACATCGGGCTGCGGGCGGTCGCCCCGTCGATCAACGACCCGTACACGGCCGTGCAGGCGGTCCAGCATCTCTCGATCGTGATCTCCGAGCTGGCCGGTGTCGCCACCGACGACGAACACCGAGTGGAGGGCGATGAGCTGCTGGTGTTCGTGCCGGTCCCCGGCTTCGAGCTCTTGCTCGACGTCGTCTGCACCAACCTCCGCAGGAGTGCGTCGTCCCGGCCGCGAGTCATGATCGAGCTGCTCCGACTCCTCGAGACGGCGGCGGTGATGGCGCCCTCGAAGGGACGACGGACCGAGATCTCTCGTCAGGTCGAGCTGGTGCTCGCTCACGCCGAGCGTGACGTCCTCACCGACGGCGACTTGGTGTGGGTGCGATCACAGGCGCGAAAGGCGTTGGAGGCGGCCGGCACCGGCGCCATGAGCCGGGGAGCCTGACCGATCAGCGGCTGACGACCGGCACGCCCTGTTTGAACACCTTCCAGATGACGTCGTCGCCAGGCCGGTAGGCGAGATGGGTGGGGCTGTCGGCATCGAGGATCACGAGGTCAGCCAGCGCACCGTATCCGACGAAGCCTCGATCGTTGAGGGCGAGGGCGATGGCACTGCCCCGGGTGGCCGACCACACCGCCTGGTCCGGAGTCATGCCCAGCTCCAACACCGCCAGCGAGATCGCCAGCGGCAGGCTCTCGGACATCACCGGCGACGGGCTGCAGTCGGTGCCGAGCGCCACCGACACACCGTGGCTGATCAGCTCTTGCACGTCCGGCAGATCCCGGCGCGAGGCCAGCGCCGAGATGGGGGTCAGCACGGCCGACACCCCGGCGTCGGCCATGGCGGAGATCCTGGCGGGGTCGGCCGGCCCGCAGTGGTCGATGGCGGCGGCACCGGCATCGATGGCGAGCTGGTGCACTTCGCCCGACAGCGATTCCTCGGCGTGCACGCGCGTGCGCAGACCCACTGACGCAGCGGCGCGGAGAAGCTCATGCGCCTCGTAGACCGAGACCGTCAGCTTGCCGGCAGAGACCCTGGCGGCATCGACGATCTCGGCCGCTGCCGGCAGCGTCTCCTCTGCGAGCGACACGATCGCCGGGGGTCGCTCGGCCGGGACGAGCGGCAGGTCGATGACGTCGAAGGTCCGGACCAGGTCGACCGGCTGCCGCCGATGGACCATGCCGGCGATGACCTGCAGGTCGAGCTCATCGGCGTAGTCGGTCGAGTACCCGGCGGAGGCCTCAACGGTGGTGACGCCTTGCTCGAGCATTCGTTCGAGACGTGCCTCGATGAGATCTGCGAACTCGTCGGCGTCGAGGGCCTGGGTGGCGGCCGCAGTCGCTTCGGGTCCGCCCGCCCGCATGGCGGCCTCGGCCGCCGAGATGCCCACCATGCGAAGGGCGAACTCGCGGCTCCGCTCGCCTGCGAACAGCATGTGGGTGTGGGCGTCGATGAGGCCCGGCAGGACCGCCCGCCCTTCGCAATCGAGACGGGGAAGGGTGTCGAGACCCTGCGGGAGCCGTTCGGATGGCCCTGACCAGGCGATGCGGCCCTTGCGGATGGCAACGGCTGCGTCGGTGAGCACACCGAGGACGCCGGCGAACCGTGGGTCGTTCGTGGCCAGCACGCCGATGTTGTCGAGGACCAGGTCCCCACCCGTCGGCGTCAGCCGCTCCTTGACCAACTCGGACGCGAGCTCCACGCAGTCATCGCAGATGGCGGTGCGCCGGGGACCCTCGACCAGGGTCGCCACCTCGTCTTCGCGGAGGCCACAGAAGCTGCAGACGCGCATGGGGGGAGGCTACCGAGCACATCGAAATGTGCTGGGAGCGATACTCAGTACCTCGTACTCAGTACTCCCGTGTCGAGGTGGTGCGACGCTGTGCGTCACACCACCTCTACACGGGCTGGCACGTGCTTGTGGAACGGTGTTCCGGCGAACTCGTCCCGATGGTCCTCCGACGTCAGTTCGTTCGTGGCGGCCCCGACCATGGCCAGATCGCCCTGCTCGTCCGGGTAGTCCACACCGAGGCCGTTGGGCAGCGTGATGTGGCCGGCCTGCAGGGTGTCCGTCACCTCGACGACCGTCTCGACCGTACCGCGAGCCGTCGAGACCCGCACCTTGTCGCCCGTCGCCAGCGCCAGGGCGTCGGCGTCCGCCTCACTCATGCGCAGCGAGCCATCCGGGTCCTTCTTCCGCCAGCCCGGGTCCCGGAAAATCGTGTTGGCGGTGAAGGATCGTCGCTCCCCCGCGGCCAGCACGAACGGGTACTCCTCGCTCGTGTAGCGCACGGGCTCGTCGATGAGCGCCCGGACACCGTCGGCGAGCTCCGGAAGGAAGGCGTGCAGCTTGCCGGTCGTGGTGTTGATCGACTTCCACGAGTCCTCCTGGGGCCGGCGAGCGAACACCACACCGGTGCGCGTATCGAGAATCGCATCGAACAACGCGTCGCCCAGGACCGGGCCCTCGCCGTCGAATCCGGCCGCTCGGATCACGTCCGGGTGCTGCATGGCGAGTTGCTGGCAGGCTCCCCACAGCACCGCTGCGGCGGCGGCACCTTCGGGCAGGGTCTGGCCGAGTGTGGCGTACAACAGCACCGGAGCCATTCGGCCCAGGGTGGGGTCTCCGGACACGGCGGCGTGGAACTGCATGGCGAACTCGAGCCGGTCCCGTCGAGCGGCCTCCAGGAGCTGATCCAGCAGCTGGTCGTCGAGGACCCCCATCGCCCGGCAGAGCCGGTAATGGATCTCGGGCTCAGGCAGCGTTCCCGGAAGCGGCTCGAGCACTGGTGCCCGCAGGTTGAAGACGTTGTCCGGGAACTCGAAGTTGAAGAAGACCGCCTCCCACTTCTCGTACTGCGAGGCGGCCGGGAGCACGTAGGACGCCCGGCGGGCGGTTTCGGTCATCGCCACGTCGATGACCACTGAGAACTCCAAGGCGTCCATCGCCTCGCGAAATCGCGGGCTGTCGGCGAGGCTGTGCGCCGGGTTGGCCGACTCGATGATCATCGCCTTGAAGGCCCCAGGAGCGTCGGTGAGCACCTCCTCGGCGATCACGTTGCACGGGATCATGCCGCTGATGATGCGTGAGCCGGTGATCGGCGAGACACCCTTCGACGGAGTGGACCGGGCCAGCGGGATCAGCGGCACCGGCACGTTCATGGCCCCCGGCTTGGCGAAGTTGCCGGTGAGGATCCACAGCAGCTTCTCGATCCACGAGTTCAACGTGCTGTGCGGGGCCATCTGAACGCCGAGATCCTCGAACACGGCGACGCTGCTTGCCGAGGCGATCCGTCGGGCGGTGGACCGCAGCAGGTCCTCGGCGATCCCGCATCGTTGGGCGAACTCGCCGACCGGCACGTCTGAGAACAACTCCTCCACCTCGTCGACGCCGACGACGTGATCCCGCACGAAAGCCTGATCGACGAGACGCTCCTCGAAGAGGATCGCCACCAGGGCCGCCAGGCACCAGGCGTCGGTGCCGGGCCGCACCTGGAGGTGGAACTCGGCCAGATCTGCCGTCTCGGTGCGGCGCGGGTCGATGACGACCATGGAGCGCGTCTCGTCTCGAGCGATCTCCTTGAGGACCCGACGCGCCTCGGGGAACCCGTGTGACTGCCACGGGTTCTTGCCGATGAACATCGCCACCTCGGCGTGCTCGAAGTCGCCCCGGTAGTGGGCACGGCCGATCTCGACGTTGACCCAGAACTCGCCGGTCTTCTCCTGCGCCAGCGCGCTGGAACGGAACCGGGAGCCGAGGGCGGCCCGGGTGGCGGTCGAATAGGCGCCGCCCAGATGGTTGCCCTGGCCGCCGCCCCCGTAGTAGAGGATCGTCTCGCCGCCGTGGGTGTCGCGCACGCCCATCAGCCCCTCCGCCACCTCGCGGATGGCGGTGTCCCAGTCGACCTCCTCGTACGACCCGTCGTCCCGACGGCGCATGGGTGAGGTGAGCCGGTGCCGGCCGTTCTGGTAGTGGTCGAGCCGCAGCGCCTTCTCGCAGGTGTAACCCTTCGAGCCGACGTGCTCCTTGTCGCCTCGCACTCGAGTGAAGTGACGGCCTTCGACCCGGACCTCGACCCCGCAGTTGGACTCGCAGAGGATGCAGGTCGTCTTGTGCCACTCACTCATGGGTGCTCTCCGCTCGATATCGATCGATGGTGCCCTCGAGGTACTCGACGGCGGCATCGTATCCCCGGACCGCCTCCGTCACCGTGTAGGAGAGCACCCTCGCCACCCACAGCCGGAAGAGGAGGCGACGCCAGTCGCGATCCCTGGTGTCGAACTGGTCGAGCAGCACCCTCAGGGTGTGGCCCCACCGCTCGGCGTCCATGAACCCGAGTCGCGGATAGTCGCGACCGGCCGCCATGCAGCGAGCGACCTCCGGGTCGAACAGGTCGAGCATCGACAGCTGGCGATCGGTCCAGCCCTCACGCAACAGGCCCACCGTGTCTCCCACGGAGTAGGCCGTCTTGCGCTTCACCTCTTCGGCCACGTCATGCGCGGCTTCTGCTTGGTAGGCGGTGCCGGAAGGGACGTGGATCGAGCGAGCCCCCTGCAGCGCGGCGAAACACTCGATCGCCATGTCCTCGATGTCGGTGAGGCTCCCGTACAACCCGTGCAGCTTGCCCTCGGGTGCGTAGGTCTCGTACGTGCCGTAGCCGGCGGCGGTCGTGGCGATCGTATAGATCGTGTCGATCCCCCAGTCGGACTGTGCCTGGACTGCCTCGTCCGCCAGGAGCTCCTTGGCGACGTCGCGGGTGAAGAGCAGCTCGCCCCCGAGCGGCTGGCCGATGTCGGGGAGCACGCTCTCGGGCCACGCCATCGCAAGGCCCGGGCGGGTGATCATCCAGGTGATCATGGCATCGGTCGAGGCACGGGGGAACGAGTGCCGCACGACCGGGAACCCGGCGTCGGCCGCCACCTCTGCCCGATCGATCCAGTCAGGGCCGAAGCTGGTGATGTCGGCGTCGTAGAAGTGCACCCGCTCGGCGGCCGAGTGCTCGACGAACCAGGCGAGCCCGGTGTTCATGGCGTCGCCCTTGCCCGGCCGCAAGGAGCCGATGCGCTCCTGCAGGATCAGCCCGACGGGGGTCGAGGTCGACGACTCGACGTCGTGGCGGATCGCCGCGATGGCGTGATAGGCAGCATCCCTGCCGCTGCCCACACAGAGCACCTCGGTGACCCGAGGGTGTTCGGCGGCGATCCGGACGTTGGCGGTCGCCACCACCGGGTCCTCCTCTTTGAACGGGAAGACGACCAGCGACACTGGTCAGCGCTTGACGAGGTAGATGTCGAGGCGCAAGTCGGCGCCCTCGCCGCGCCCGAGCCCGACGGCGATCTCGGTGTTGAGGAACGCAAGGTCCTCGTTGGCGGTCTCGAAGGTGATCAGCTCGTTGGGCTCTGCGGTGGTCTTGTCGATGCCGATCGACACGCCGCCCGCGTGATACGACACC
>JBPEXB010000287.1:0-4823 GCA_052032125.1 Acidimicrobiia bacterium | reverse complement strand
CCGTCCGACGTTGATGCCCTGGGCCATCGCCGCTTCCTGATCGAAGGCGGTGGCCCGCATCGCCACGCCCGTCCGGGTTCGGAAGAACAACGCCAGGACGATCACGGCGGCGGCTGCGGCGATGATCGCCGCCACGTAGGAGTGGGGGACGATCACATCGCCGATGGTGCTCGTGCTGAGGAAGCCCCACGGCGACCCGATGGCCAGCTGGCCGCCCTGGCCGAGGAAGTCACCGACGATCGTGCGCAGCATGATGTCGATGCCGATCGTGATCATGGCGATCGAGAACAAGGGCTCGCCGATCATCGGCCGGATGAAGAGCCGCTCGATGGCCATGCCGACTCCGGCAGCCGCCACAATCGCCACCATCGCCGAGATCGTGAAGCTGAGCGTGGCGGGGAGGGCGGTGAGGTAGCGACCCGGCCAGTTGATGATCGTGACGAAGTAGGCGACGAGGTACGCACCGGCGGCCGACACGGCGCCGTGGGCGAAGCTCAGGACCTGGGTCGACTTGAAGATGATCACGAAGCCGAGCGCCATCAACGTGTAGACGGCGCCCAGTGCCGCTCCGTCGATCAGCTTGGTCAGCAGCGTCTCGAAGGCCGAGGCGTTGACCTGCGCCAGCACGGCGATCATTGAGGACTCGCCAGAGATGCGCCGCGGCGCTGGAACGACATCAGTACATGGACTCCACGAGATCGCGGAACATGTCCTCCATGGCGCTGCGCTTCAGCTTCTGGGTGGCGGTCAGCTCGCCGTCCTCGTGGTCGAGCTCCTTGGGGATCATCGTGAACTTCTTGATCTGCTCGACCCGGGCGAACTTCTCGTTGGTGTCGTTGACCACGCCCTGGATGAGCTCGATCACCTCCGGCTTCTCGGAGAGGTCGCGGTACGTGGTGTAGGGGATGTTGCGTCGGGTGGCCCAGTCGCCGACCGTGTCGAACTCGATGCCGATGATGGCGGTGACGTACTTGCGCCGGTCACCGATGACCATCGCCTCCTTCACGAAGGGAGAGGCCTTCAACGAGTTCTCGATCTCCGACGGCGAGATGTTCTTCCCGCCCGAGGTGATGATGATGTCCTTCATCCGGTCGACGATCTTCACGTGCGTGCCGTCCACCCACACGCCCACGTCGCCCGTCTTCAACCAACCGTCCTCGGTGAAGGTCTCGGCCGTCTGCTCGGGCTTGTTCCAGTAGCCGGCGAACACCCCTGGGTGCTTGGTCTGGATCTCCCCGGTCTCTTCGTCGATGCGCAGCCCGATACCGGGGTAGGGCTCCCCGACCGTGCCGAGCTTCACCCGGCCGGCGAGGTTGATCGTCGCCACCGCCGCGTTCTCCGTCATCCCGTACAGCTCGTAGACCGGAAGCCCCAGTCCCATGAAGAACTGCAGGACCTCGGGAGCGATCGCCGCCGCCCCCGACCCCGCCCAGCGGCACCGGCGCAGCCCGATGCGCTCCTTCATCGCCCGGAAGAACAGCGGGTTCCCGATCCAGTAGGCCAACCGGCTCATCGGTGTGAAGTCGCCGCCGTTCTCGACGCGGGCCTTGCCGATGTAATTGGCCAGCGCGATGCCCACTTTGGCCGCCTGACGCTTGACCCATGTCGCGTCGCTCAGACGGATCAGCACCCCGGCATGGATCCGCTCCCAGATGCGGGGCACCGCGAAGAACAGCGTCGGCTGGATCTCACGCAGGTTCTGCTGCACCGTCTCGATCGACTCGGCGAAGTTCAGCGTCGTGCCGTTGCCGGCCATCGTCCACGTCGAGAAGATCCGCTCGGCGACGTGGCACAACGGCAGGTAGGTGACGATCTCGTCGCTCGGGTTGGCCTTGACGTTGTCCTTCGTCCGCCCGTCGACGTTGACGACCTGGTCGATGCAGAACGCCGAGTTGGCGTTGGTGAGCATCGCTCCCTTGGGCGGGCCGGTCGTGCCCGACGTGTACACGAGCGTCATGACGTCGTCGGGCTCGGCCTCAGCCATCAGCGCCTCGACGGCCCCCGGGTTCGCCTCCGCGTGGCTGCGGCCCAGGTCCATGAAGTCGTCCCAGAAGACGAGACGGCTGTCGTCGTAACGCCGCACGCCGCGGGGCTCGACATAGATGATCTTCTCGAGTCTCGAGAACCTCTCCGGGGGCAGGTCGAGCACCTTGTCGACCTGCTCCTGATCCTCGGCGAGGTGCACCCTCGCCCCCGAATCGTTGAGCAGGTACTCCACCTCGGCGGTGGGGTTGGTCGGGTAGAGGCCGGTGGCGATGCCGCGGATGGCCACCGTCGCCAGGTCGAGCACCACCCATTCGGGACGGTCCTCGCTGTGGATCGACACGACCTCGCCCGGTCCGACGCCGAGCGCCAGGAGGCCATGTGCGGCGGTGCGCACCTGACCCCAGAGGTCGGCCCAGGTGATCTCCCGCCAGATGCCGAAGTCCTTCTCCCGCAGCGCCACCCCGTCGGGTGCGGAGGCGGCCCAATCACGAACTCGGGCAGCGACGGTTGGGAACCCCGAGCCTGCTTCGGGCGCATGCGGACGCTCAGCGATCGTCGTCATCAGTCCGTCCTCCCAGTCCGACCTCGGGCCCGACTCGTGGACGGCGCGCCACCTGGATCGCGTCATCCTCCGTCGAGCGAGCGCCAGCATAGGACAGAGACCACGCTCCCGCCCGGGCGGAACGGGGATCGGATGGGACAGACGGCAGGCGCCTCGGCCCGTCCGAAATGCTCTGGGGGCCTCCGTGAGCGGAGGTCAGGAGCCCTTGCTCCACTCCTCGCCGCCGGGCCAGTGCTCCTTCTTCCAGATCGGCGCCCTCGCCTTCAACTCGTCGATGAGATACCGGGCGGCCTCGAAGGCGTCTGCTCGATGCGCGCTGGACACGGCGACCGCGACCGATGACTCGCCCAGCTCGACGCGCCCGATCCGGTGTTCGACCACGACGGCATGGAGCGGCCACTTGGTGACGGCCTCGTCGATGAGCTCGTCGATCTTGGCCTCCACCGCCCCCTCGTAGGCCTCGTAGTCGAGGTGGGTGACCCCCTGCTTGCCGGGCGAGTGGTCGCGGACGGTGCCCAGGAACAGCGCCGTCGCCCCGCTGGCGGGGTCACCGACCTCGGCGGCCAGCGACCCGGCGTCGATCGGGCCGGCACTCACGCGAACCCGGCGGCGCGGGCGGCTCGGTACGGACGGCTGCTCCATAGAATCAGTGTATGGAACCCCCCGAAGCAGCGCAGCCCGGCGACGATCCGGGCTGGTTGCCTCCGCCGGCGGGCCCACCCGACCGATTGTTCGATCCCGGGCCTGCAGTGTTCGACGACGGCCCGTTCGAGCTGCTGGTCGTGGACGACGAGGTCGACCGACGGAACCGGCCTCCCATCGTGCTCACCGCCGTGCTGACGGCCGTGCTGACCTCGGGGATCACCGTGCTCGCGTTGTTCCTGGCCGGGGTCTTCGACCGGCCCTCACCTCGGGTCGAGACGATCGTTCAGCGCCCGGTGGCGGTGGAAGCGAATGTCGAGTCCTCAGACGACGTCGTGGCAGTCGTGGCAGAGGCGGCGATCCCCTCGATCGTCACCGTGCAGCAGTTCAACGCCACCACCGACGTCGAGCCGCGCAGCTCCGGCAGCGGGGTGGTCTACCGCTCCGACGGCTACATCCTCACCAACGACCACGTGATCGCCGGGGCGGCCTCGCTCAAGGTCGTCTTCGCCGACGGCCTCACGTACCCCGCCGAGGTGGTCGGGACGGATCCGCTGATGGACATCGCCGTGCTGAGGATCGACGTGACGGGTCTCCAGCCGATCGCGCTCGGCGAAATGGCCGGCATGAAGATCGGCGACCCGGCGATCGCCGTCGGCAATCCCCTTGGACTGGACGGCGGGCCCTCGGTGACGTCGGGCGTCATCTCCGCCTTCGACCGCACGCTCGGCACCCGCAGCTTCGGAGGCAGCGGGCCCCTCTTCGGTCTGCTCCAGACCGACGCTCCGATCACCCGCGGCTCCAGCGGCGGCGCCCTCCTGAACAGCAGCGCCCAGCTGATCGGGATCACCACCGCGATCGGGGTGAGCGACGTCGGCGCCGAGGGTCTCGGCTTCGCCGTGCCCGTCGACCTCGTGCGGAGGATCGCCGACGATCTGATCAGCGAGGGGCGGGTGCGCCACGCCTTCCTCGGCATCGATGGGCGATCGGCCTTCGTCATCCAGGATGACGGGTCCGAGGTCCCGCTGGGTGCCGAGATCCGCGAGCTCCTCCCCGACTCCGCATTGGGCGGTGCCGGCGCCCGGGTCGGCGACGTCATCGTGGCGCTCGACGGCGAGGAGGTCGACTCCATGATCCTGCTGGTGGCGCGTTTGCGGAGTTATCGCGCCGGCGAGATCATCACGGTCACACTCGATCGGGGCGGCGAGAACATCGATGTGACCCTGGAGCTGGGCGAGCGGACCTCATGAGCGACGGCAACATCTTCGACGAGCTGATGAAGCTGCTCAACCAGCCGGGCCCGGTCAACTGGGCGCTGGCGGCGCAGATCGCCGACCACCTCACCGGTGGGCGGCAACCGATCGACCCATGGCTCGCAGAGGAGTACCTGGACCTCACCCGGCTCGCCCAGATGCGGGTCGCCGACGCCACCGGCCTCCCGTCCGGCGGTCTCGTCGACACCATCCCGCTCGATCGGGCCGAATGGGCGAGTCGCAACCTGCGGTCCTTCCGCTACCTGGTCGAGCCGATCGCCGAGAAACTCGCCGATGCGCCGAGTGCCGGTGCCATCGACGCGGTGCTGAAGCCGCTCGCCCCTGCGTTGCTCGGCATGCAGATGGGCGTGATGGTCGGG
>JBPEXB010000286.1:0-11960 GCA_052032125.1 Acidimicrobiia bacterium | reverse complement strand
CCGACCGCGCTCCCGCCTACGGGATGGAGGCGGTGATCGTGGATGGGAACGACGCCGACGAGGTCTACGAGGCGGCCCGATCGGCGGTGACGAAGGCCCGGGCCGGCGACGGCCCCTCGATGATCGAGGCGGTGACCTACCGGCACGGCGGGCACAGTCGGGCCGATCCCGGCAAGTACCGGCCCTCCGACGAGGTAGAGGCGTGGTTGGAGCGGGACCCCATCCCGATGTACCACCAGCGTCTGCTGCGGGTGGGCGCCGGCGAGTCCCAGCTCCTCGACATCCAGCAGCGCGTGGCGCAGGTCGTGGAGGAGGCCACCGAGTTCGCCAAGGCCGGCGAGCCGCCAGGTGAAGAGCACTTGATGACCGACGTGTGGGCCGACGGAGGCAGCGCGTGGCGGAACTGAGTTACCGCGACGCCGTCGCCTACGGCATCGCCCAGGAGATGCGGCGCGACCCTCTCCTGGTCATGCTCGGCGAGGACATCGCCGGTGCCGGCGGCGTGTTCAAGACCACGGTGGGCCTGGTCGAGGAGTTCGGGCCCCAGCGGGTGCGGGACACGCCCATCTCGGAGCAGGCCATCCTCGGCGCGGCCGCGGGGGCGGCCATGACCGGGGTTCCCTGCATCGCCGAGATCATGTTCTCGGACTTCCTGGCGGTCTGCTTCGACATCGTGGCGAACGAGATCGCCAAGGGCCGGTACATGACCGGCGGACAGCTCAGCGCCCCGCTCGTGATCCGGACGGCCAACGGGGCAGGTTCCCGTTTCGGCGCCCAGCACAGTCAGGCGGTGGAGAACTGGTGCATGATGATCCCCGGCCTGAAGGTCGTGGCCCCGTCGACGCCGGTCGACGTCGTCGGTCTGATGGCGGCGTCGGTGCGCGACCCCGACCCGGTGGTGTTCTTCGAGCACAAGACCCTGATGGCGACGAAGGGCGAGATCCCCGACGGCGAGATCGTGGACACGCTCGGCACCGCCCGCGTCGTGCGGGAGGGCTCGGACTGCACGATCGTGGCGCTGGCCCTGATGGTGCCCCGAGCGCTCGAGGCAGCAGATGCCCTCGCCGAGCAGGGGATCTCGGCCGAGGTGATCGACGTGCGCTCACTCGTGCCGTTGGACACCCGCACGATCCTCGAGTCGGTGGTCAAGACCGGCCGGCTCTACACGGTCGAGGAGAACCCCCGGTTGTGCGGGTGGGGGGCCGAGATCGTCTCGATCGCCGGCGAAGAGGCCTTCTGGGACCTCGATGGCCCTCCGATCCGGATCACGACGCCGCACATCCCGATCCCGTCGGCGGCCAGTCTCGAGGACATGGCCATACCGTCCGTCGAGCGCATCCACGAGACGGTGGCGGCCTCGATGGGCTGACCGATCCGGTGGCCTTCAGCTGCCGGTGCGATCCAGCACGCACGCCGCCTGATGGTCGGGCCCCCGCCGGGTGAGCTGCACCTCGTCAACCGGCGTGAACTGCACGCGGATGCGCTCGTCCTGCACCGTCACGGATTCGAGCGCCTCTTGCATCGCCGCCGGCGTGGCGTCGCTCTGGATGGCAGCTGCCAGCGCCGCCGCGTCGGCGTGGTCGGCGAACTCGAACCAGGCGTCGAACTCGCTCTCCCGGGTCACGCCGGTGAGTGAGTCGAAGAGATCGCCGGCGTCCTCCAGCCACCGCACCACGTCGTCCACTTCCCAGCCGCACTGCGGCGTCGCCACCGGGCAGCGCGTGTGGAAGCGGCAGCCCTGTGGCGGCCGGGCCGGATCCGGGATCGCCCCTTCGAGCGTCTGGCGCTCGAAGCTCTCCCGGTCCAGGTCGGGGCTGGCGGCCAGCAGCGCCTCGGTGTACGGATGCTCGGCCCGGTCGAAGATCGTCTCGGTGGGAGCCATCTCGGCGGCCCGCCCGAGGTACATGACCACGATCCGGTCCGCCATGTGGCGGACGACCGACAGATCGTGGGTGATGAACAGGTACGTGAGGCCGCGTTCCTGCTGCAACTCGTGCAGGAGGTTGAGGATCTGCGCCTGGACCGAGACGTCCAGGGCGCTGGTGGGCTCGTCGAGGATCACCAGCTCGGGATCCAGGGCGAGCGCCCGAGCGATCGAGATGCGCTGGCGCTGTCCGCCGGAGAACTGGTGCGGGTAGCGGTAGAGGTGCTGGCGGCCGAGCCCGACCAACTCGAGAAGCTCGACCGTGCGTTCCGTCAGCGCCGTGCCCGAGGCTTCGCCGTGGACGCGCAGCGGCCGCCCGACGATGTCGCGCACGAGGTGTCGGGGATTGAGCGAGGCGAACGACTCCTGAAAGACGACCTGGCAATTGCGGCGGTAGGTCCGCCAGGCGTCGCCCGACATGCGGTCCACCCGATGGCGTTCCTCGAGGCGTTCGAGACGTGCCTGCTCCTCGCCAGACCGCTCCTCGATGTCCGACAACCGATCGAGCTCCGCCAGATCGCCGTCGTCCAGACCGAAATAGACCGCGCCCCCGGTCGGGTCGGTGAGGCCGCTCACGCATCGCCCCAGCGTTGTCTTCCCGCACCCGCTCTCGCCGACGAGCCCGAGGGTCTCGCCCTTGCGGAGATCGAACGAGATCCCGTCCACCGCCTTGACGTGCCCGGCGACCCGCTGGAGCGCGCCCTCGGTGATGGGGAAGTGCTTCTCGAGGTCGCGAACCGCCAGCAAGGTGCGCCCGGTCTCGGCGCCGGGGGCGGCGGGGGCAGACTCGATCGCCGTCATCGAACGGTCCGATCGAAGCTCGGCGCGTCGACCGCCTTCTCCGGCGGGTGGTGGATGAAGCAGGCAACCTCGTGACCCGGCCGTCGCGTGGCCATCGCCGGCTCGTGGGTGCGGCACACGCCGGCTTCGTAGGGACAGCGTCCAACGAACCGGCAGGCGTCCGGAGGATCGATGAGCTCCGGCACGTTGCCGGCGATCGCCACCAGCTTGCCCCGTTCGTGGGTGGCCGAAGGGACTGCCGCCAGCAACCCCTGTGTGTAGGGGTGGGCGGGATCGGCGAAGAGCTCGGCGGTCGGCGATGTCTCGACGACCTTGCCGGCGTACATCACCGCCACCCGATCGCACACCTCGCGCACGAGCGACAGATCGTGGCTGATGTACAGGACCGAGGTGCGCCGGCGCTGTTGGAGCTCGCGGATCAGCTCCAGGATCCGGGCCTGGACCGTGACGTCGAGGGCGGTGGTCGGCTCGTCGGCGATGAGCAGGTCCGGGTCGCAGGCGAGCGCTTGGGCGATCATCACTCGCTGGCGCATGCCGCCTGACAGCTCGTGGGGGTAGCGCTCCATGATCTTGCGCGGGTTGGCGATGTGGGTCTCGGCGAGTGCCTCGGCCACCCGATCGTTGGCGGCCGCCTCCAGCCGGGCCCGAGCGTCTCGCCCGGGCGGGAGTGCCAGCAGCAGGTCCTCGATGCGTCGGTTGCGGAGCTCGGCCCTGCGGCGGATCAGCGAGCCTCGCAACCCGTCCAGCTCACCATCGAACCCCGCATCGGCGAGGAGGTCGGCCGACCGATGCTGGAAGAACACCTCGGCCACCTGATCGCGAATCGGCAGCGCCGGGTTCAGGGCCTTGCCGGGGTCCTGAAAGATCATGGCGATCCGGTTCCCCCGGATGTCCTGCATCTCCTTCTCGGAGAGGGTCACGAGGTCATGCGACAGATGGCCGGTCTGGTCGCAGGCTTCGCAGCCGGAACCTCCACAGCTCGAGCAGCTCTCGGGCACCCGACCCGTGTGGGCGCAGACCGCACATCCGGCGCCGCCGCAGGCGGTGCACCCGTGGTGGGGCCTGAAGATGATCGAGCCTCCTGCCTGGATGCCGGGAGGCATGGGCACGAGGCGCAGGAACGAGCGGGCGGTGACGCTCTTGCCGCAGCCGGTCTCCCCGACCAGGCCCAGGGTCTCGCCATCGGCGATGTCGAAGCTGACGCCGTCGACCGCGTGCACCACGCCCGCTTTGGTGCGGAAGTGCACGCGCAGGTCCTGGACCGATGCGAGCGTTGCCTGGACCGCTGCCGGCGACCCGGCCGCTCCGTCCCCGACCATCGTCATCGAGTGGTCTCGGTCCGCGGGTCGAGCACGTCCCGCAGCCCATCGCCGAAGAGATTGAACCCGAGGGCCCAGAGGAAGACCATCATTCCGGGGAAGGTCGACGCCCACCAGCGTCCGGCCGAGATGCCCGCCTGTCCCTCGGAGACCAGCACGCCCCACTCCGCGATGCCCGCCTCCGACAGGCCGATGAAACTGAGCGTGGCGCCGACGAGGACGATGTTGCCCATGTCGAGCGTGGCCTGGACCACCACCGGGGTGATGGCGTTGGGGAAGATGTCCTTGCGGTAGATGCGCCACGGCGAGTCCCCGATGACTCGCGCCGCGTCGACGTACTCGTTCTCCTTGATGTGGATGATCTGCGCTCGCATGATGCGGGCGTACTTCACCCAGAACACCACGGCCAGCGCCAGGATGATGTTCCGGAACGACGGCCCCAGCACCGCTGCGATGGCCAGGGCGAAGATCAGCTCGGGGATCGACAGGAACACGTCGACGATCCGCATCAGGATCTCGTCCACCTTCCCTCCTCGGAAGCCGGCGATGCTCCCGACGGTGACCCCGATGACGACGGTGATGGTCACGACGAGCACCGAGAGCCGCAGCGACGTCCGAGCCCCCCAGATCACGCCATAGAGGACGTCGCCGCCCACGTTGGTGGTCCCGAGGAGGTGGCCCTCCGAGCCGGGCGGCACGGCGATCGCGCCCCAGTCACGAGGCATCTGGTACGGATCCGGGGTGTTCGGCTCGGTCAGCAGCGGGGCGAAGATCGCCATGCAGAGCAGGAGGACGATGAAGATGAGCCCGGTCACCGTGGTCGGGTTCTTGAGCAGGGCGATGGCCAGCTCGCCGGCCCTCCGCGCCCGGACGCGCCACGCTGAGTCGGCGACGGGGGCGGCGGGGGTCGGTGCGGCGATGTCGGCCATCAGTCCCCCAGCACCACTCGACGGTCGAGGTAGGCGTAGACGACGTCCACGGCCAGGTTCACCACCAGGAACAAGACGGAGGTGAAGAGCACGTAGGCCATGATCGTCGCCTGGTCGCCGCGGAGGACCGAGTCGGCCATCCATCGGCCGAGCCCCGGCCATTGGAAGATGATCTCGGCCACCACGCTGCCCTGGAGGAGGAATCCGAAGCTGAGGCCGATCACGGTGACGGTCGGGATCAGGGCGTTGCGGCGGGCGTGGCGTCGGAGCACCAGGCGCTCCGGCAACCCCTTGGCCCGGGCTGCGTCGACGTAGTCCTCCTGCAACTCCTCCACCAACGACGACCGCATCATGCGGGCGATGATGGCGGTGGCGCCGTACCCGAGCGTGACCGCCGGCAGGATCAGGTGCCAGATCGCATCCCAGAACGCCCGGAGGTCGCCGGCGATCAACGCGTCGATGGTGTAGAGGTTGGTCGGGTGGTCGATGCGCTCGAAGAGCTCCGGCGTGCTGCGGCCGATCGGGAACCAGCCGAGCCAGACCCAGAACACGATCAGGAGCAGGATGGCGAACCAGAAGAGCGGCATGGCGGCTCCGCTGATCGAGAACACCCTCGTGAGGTGATCGGGCAGCCGGTCGCGTCTGGCTCCTGCGAAGGTGCCCATGCCGATGCCGAGCGCCACCGCCACCAACGCCGCGGAGACGGCCAGCTCCATGGTGGCGGCCAGCTTCGGCAGGAAGACATCGGTCACCGGAGCGGCGGCGACACCCGACCATCCCAGGTCCCCGCGGACCAGGCCAGACGCCCAATAGAAGTACTGGACCGGGACCGGGTCGTTCAGGTGGAAGCGCTCCTCGAGCTCCTGGACCTCTTCCTGGGACATCTCGTGCGAGAGGTAGATGCCGATCGGGGAGCCGCCGATCCGCGTGAGCGCGAAGACGATGATCGAGACACCGATGAGCAGGACCGGCAGCACCATGAGGCGCCGGATGATGTAGTCACGGATCTGCACGTCTCGTCCCCCGACCTCTACCGGGTCAATGGAAGCAGGCGGACGTCTCTAGTGGAGGTGAGACGTCCGCCTGCTCCTTTTCGGTGTCCGCTCAGCCCTTGTCCATCAGGGCGAACCTGAGGCTCGGCCGAGGCCACAGCGGGTTCGACACGAAACCCGTCACCCAGTCCCGGCGGGCCGAGACCACGCCTTCCTGGGCGGCGATGATCCACATCGGCTCCTCGAACAGCAGCCGCTGAAGCTCCGCATAGAGCGCTGCCCGAGCCACGGGGTCGAGCTCGACCTTGGCGCTGTCGATCAGCCGTGCCACTTCGTCGGCGTTGTCGCCGTAGGCATCACGGAATCCGTGGATCACACCCCACTCGCCGTCGGGATGCGTGTAGGCGTCCACGTAGGCGTGGGGGTCTGCGAACGGATCGGCGTTCTTCACCCACATCGCGTACGGCACCGGATCCGAGGCGTGCGCTTCATCGAACACCGCCTCGGCCACCGAGGCCACGGTGATGTTGAAGTTCGGGTTGCCGAGCTCGTCGATCGAGTCCTTCAACACGAGCGCAGCCACCTCGAAGAGGTTGGCCTCCTCGGTGACGACCGAGATCGAGAACCCGGTGTCCCACACGCCGGCCTCCCGGAAGAGCTCCTCGGCCCTGGCCAGGTCCTGCGTGTCGTACACGGGAGCCGTGGGGTCGTAGCCGAAGATGCCCTGCGGGATGTAGTGCGGGTTGTAGTCGCCGAATCCACCCAGGGCCCCGTCGACGAACGCTGCGTAGTTGAAGGCGTAGTTGAACGCCTGCCGGATCCGCGCGTCGTTGAAGAAGTCCGCCGGGATGTTGTCCTCGGCCGGCAGGTCCGCCGGATCGAACCGCATGTTGAAGGCGATGTGGATCGGCTCCACGGTCAGCCCTTCGGCGAAGATCGTCACCCCCTCGGCACCCTCGATGTCGCCGATGAACGACGGGTCGGTCTCGATGGTGTCGAAGTCGCCAGCCCGGAGGCCGAGCACCCGGATGTCGGGGTTGGCGCCGATCTCGATCCGGAGATCGAGGTTGGCCGGCGTGCCCCAGTACCCGTCGAACACCTCGAACTGGAGGTTCTCGTTCCGGTTCCACGCCACGAACGAGTACGGGCCGGTGCCCACCGGGTTGCCCGACATGACCTCGTTGGGCTCTCCGGCGACCACGCCGCCGTTGGCTTCCACGTACTCCTGGCTGACGATGGACGAGACCATCGCCGGCACGACTGCGTTGAGGAACGCAGCGTTCGGTTCCAGGAGGGTGACCTCGAAGGTGAACTCATCGACCACCCGCATGCTGTCGACCACGTCCAGGAGGACGCTGGCGGCTCCATCGGGAAGGTCCATCTCCATGACCCGCTCCCACGAGAAGAGCACGTCGTCGGCGGTCAGCGGTGAGCCGTCGTGGAACGTCACACCCTGTCGGATCGGGAACGTGTAGGTGAGGCCGTCGTCGGAGATGAGCCCGTTCTCGACCGACGGGACCTCGGTGGCCAGACCCGGCACCGGATCCGGTCCCTCGATGCCGATCTCGAGCAGCCGCTCGTAGACCTGCAGGATGATCGTCTCGCCGCCCTCACCCGGCTCCACCTGGGCGGGATCGAGCGTCGTCGGCTCGTCGTCGGCGGCGTGCACGAACACGCCGGGATTGCTGACGCCGTCGGTCGGCGGTGCCTCGGTGGCGGCAGTGGTCCCGTCGTCTGGCGGCGCTTCGGTGGCCGCGGTCGTGCCGTCATCCGACGGCGCCGTCGTACCGGGGGCCTCGGTGGTGCTCGAGCTGTCGTCACCGTCGCCGCACGCAACGGCGAGCATCGCAAGGACGAGGAGGACGCTCAGCCAGCGTCCCCATCCGGTCAATCTGGAACTCATCGACGAACCTCCCATCGTCGCCTCCACCAGGTGGTGGCTGCTCGTGACCGGAAGCACGGTTGCCGGGGACTGCAATCGTTTGTACCGGTTCGTCGGCGACTGTACCGGAGCGCCGCAATCGATTGCAACGAGGTGCGCTCTGAACCGGCCCTACGCTGGCTGGCCCGCAGCCAGAGGGAGTGTTCGTCGATGGCCGAGCCGCTCAAGAATCACTTCGGGCCCGAGGTGGCCGAGTCGATCGCCGCCGACCTGGCCGCCATCGACGGCTCCTTCGACGTGGATCGCTTCCTGACCCTGGCCCTCGACGGGTTCGAGGATCTCGAGCTGACGCCACGTGCCCGGCACATCGCCGAGGCGATGGCCGCCTGCCTCCCGGCCGATCGCGCCGAAGCGTTACGGACGCTCATCGACTCGCTCGGGCCGGAGAACCCCGAGCAGGAACTCACGGGCATGGCGTCGTTCCGCTATCTGCCGCACGTGTACTTCGTCGCCGACCACGGCCTCGAGCACTTCGACCTCGCCATGGAGGCGCAGTACGAGCTGACCAAGCGCTTCACCGCCGAGTTCAGCATCCGTGCCTATCTCGAGCACCACGAGCGCCGCACGCTCGACGTGCTCGAGCGGTGGGCCGGCGACGGCAACGTGCATGTCCGTCGCCTCGTCTCGGAGGGGACCAGACCTCGCTTGCCGTGGGCCCCGCGGCTGCGCCGGTTCCAGGAGGACCCGACGCCGGTGCTGGCGCTGCTGGAGCGGCTCAAGGACGACCCCGAGGAGTACGTGCGGCGCTCGGTCGCCAACAACCTCAACGACATCTCCAAGGACCACCCCGACGTGGTGATCGGTCTGGCCGCCAGGTGGTGGGACGAAGGGGACGAGCACCGGCGGCGTCTCGTGCGTCATGGTCTGCGCACGCTGATCAAGGCCGGCCATCCGGAGGCGCTGGCCGTACTCGGCTACGGCGCCGACTCGCCCGTGCGAGTCGGGGAGGTGCGGGTCGATCCGGCGGTCGCCTCGATCGGCGGGAAGGTCCGGGTGCGAGTCGTGATCGAGAACCCGTCCGATCGGCCAGGCGGCGCACTGGTCGACCTGATCGTGCACTTCGTCAAGGCGTCCGGAGCGACGACACCGAAGGTGTTCAAGGGCGCCGAGCGCACCCTCGCTCCTGGGGAGCACTCGACGGTCAGCAAGTCGATCTCGCTGGCCCAGCACAGCACCCGCACCCACCACCCAGGCACCCACCGGGTCGAGGTTCAGCTCAATGGAGTCGTGCAACCGGGCGATGAATTCCAGGTGACCGCGGGCTGACGGAAAGCCCTTCGACGTCGAGCAAGGGGGACGAGATGGTGCGGGATGCACGCGCGCTCCTCGATCTCTACGCCGACGGCGATCTCGGTCTCTGGGCACTCGAACACCTCGCAGCCACGGCGGTCGGTCGCGTGTTCACGACCGATGCCGAGGTGGCCCGCCGGGCGGTCGGTCTCGGATTCGACGCCACGACAGAGGACCCGCACGACTGGCGCGGGCCGTCGGCCCGGTACGGGCTGAGCGTGCACTACCACGCCCTGTTCCGGCCCGAGGTGATCGATCGTCACGAAGCCCTCTACAACGTGCATCCCGGATACCTCCCTTGGGGCCGCGGCTACTACCCGGTGGTGTGGGCGATCGTGGAAGGGGAGCCGGCGGGGGCGACCCTGCACCAGATCGATGCCGGCATCGACACGGGCCCCATCGTGGCTCAGCGGCGGGTCGAGGTGTCGGATGTCGACACCGGCCATGAGCTGCTCGAGCGTGTCAGGGTCGAGGAGCGGGCCCTCATCCTCGAGCTCCTGGCGCAGCTGTCGTCGGGGATCGTCCCGGAGGCGGTGCCCCAATCGGGAGCCGGCTCGTACCACGATCTCGCCGCCTTCCGCCGGCTTCGCAGCGTCTCGTGCCTCGACGGTCTGACGGCCGAGCAACTCGTCACCCGGGCACGAGCCCTCACCCACCCCGACCATCCCGGGCTGTTGATCGAACGTCGCGGCGGCGACCTCGAACTGCTGGCTCGTTCGCAGGACGCCGGCGATGGCTGAGCGCAAGCGGTCGGCGGCCGACCTGGCCCTGCTGGGGGGTCCTGCGGCCTTCCCCGAGCCCCGCCACGTCGGACAGCCCAACATCGTGGACCGGCAGCGCTTCCTCGACAGGGTGGGAGGCGCCTTTGATCGCAAGTGGCTCACCAACCACGGGCCACTCGTCCAGGAGTTCGAGTCGGAAGTCGCCCAGAGGTGCGGCGTGGCGCACTGTGTGGCCGTCACCAATGGCACGGTGGGCCTGCAGGTCGCCGCCCTGGCACTCGACCTGAGCGGCGAAGTCGTGATCCCTGCGTTCACCTTCGTCGCCACCGCTCACGCGTTGCGGTGGATCGGGCTCTCACCGGTGCTCGTCGATGTCGACCGGTCGACCGGCATGATCGATCCCGACCTCGCCGCAGCAGCGATCGGCCCCCGCACGTCGGCGGTCGTGGGTGTGCACTTGTGGGGCAACGTGGCTCCGGTGAAAGAGCTCGACGGCGTGTGTGCGGACGCAGGGGTGCCGCTGGTGTTCGACTCCGCTCACGCATTCGGCTCGACCTACCACGGCACGCCGGTCGGATCGTTCGGTGCCTGTGAGGTGATGAGCTTTCACGCCACGAAGGTGATCCACTCCTTCGAGGGTGGCGCGATCCTCACCGACGATCCCGAGCTCGCCGAGCGGGCTCGCAGCCTCATCAACTTCGGCTTCGTCGGCTACGACGAGGTCGGCGGGCTCGGCACCAACGGCAAGATGCACGAGGTCACCGCCGCGATGGGCCTCACCTCGCTCGAGGATCTCGAGCCGATCCTGGCGGCGAACACCGCCAACGCCCTGGCGTATCGATCAGCCCTGGTCGGCCTCGATGGCCTCGCGATGGTCGAGGCACCGGAGAGCACGTCTTCCAACCACCACTACCAGGTGCTGCTCGTCGATCCGGCGCGAGCGCCGCTGACCCGCGACGAGCTGTACGTGGTGCTGCACAGCGAGGGCGTCCTGGCCAGGCGGTACTTCTACCCCGGCCTGCAGCACCACCCGCCGTATCGGGATGAGGCACCGCACCTGCCGGCGACGGACGATCTCAGCGCTCGTTGCCTGAGCCTGCCGACCGGCTTGAACATGAACCCCTGCGACGTCGCCGTCATCGGCTCGGTGCTGCGCGTGGCACTCGGGGAGCCGGGGGCGTTGCGCAGTGCCATTGCGAATGTCGGGATGCCCCGGGCGTTCGTGCCCCCTTCGACCTGAGCGGCGTTCGACCGAGACCTCGCCGGTGCGGCTCACGCGGACGGTCTCCGCGTGCACGCGGAGACCGTCGGGGGATGCGCCCGGCTCGGGCGCATCGTCAGACCGCTCGGCGGAGCTGGCTCAGCTCACTCTCCAGCTCGCGCTGCGTCTGACGAAGGGTGATGCGTTCGGCGACGGCGTTCACGGGGAGATCCAGCCTTCGCGTCTCGAGGTCCTCCAGCGCCACCTCGAGCTCCGCGATGTCGATCTCCATCTGCTCGGTGTCGAACGGCTCGACTTCCGTGGCGTCGATGGTCGCGGCCATCCGCCCTCCTCTCGGCTCAGGGGGTGAGCACGGTCGTCACGACCGACTCGTCCGCAGTGGGTGCCTGCTGCGCCAGTGCCACCAGGGCGATCAGCAGCAGGACGATCAGGACGGCCAGTGCCACCGGCACGACCCAGGGGCGATCGCGCTTGATCGGTTCCAGCGGCTGCGGGCGGACCGAGTACCGCGTCTCCAGATCCGATGGCTTCAACATGGGTTGCATGGGCGTTCCCTTCCCGTCGTCAACCCCGTCCTCATCCCTTACACGCAGCGAGGGGGCGCGCGGGTTTACGGCTGTATTTGATGCCGGCCATGAAGGAGACCGCCGATGCAATCGGCGGGTGGGTGCCGGCCGGATTGACTGCGGAGGGTGCGCTGGCGCGATGTGTTCATCCTGCGCCGTAGCAACGGCGCCTTCGCCGCGGCCCGGGGCGGGCGTCGCGGGTGGCGGGCTCCGGGTCCCGGGCTCCTTTCTTCTTGCCGGCCATGGAGGGGAC
>JBPEXB010000285.1:0-1544 GCA_052032125.1 Acidimicrobiia bacterium | reverse complement strand
GATGTACGTCGCCGGATTACCGGTCGGCGCGGTCCTGACGGGGTTGTTCGGTGAGCGCTATCTGGAGGTGGGGCTGCTGGCGGTGGTCGCAGGGTGGGTCATCGTCGGCCTGGGTGCGCTTCACACTGCCAGGGCAGCTCGGAGCCCAGCGTTCTGAACATGCGCAATGACGTGGGCGTTGACGGGCTCGAACCGCCGACCTCTTCCTTGTAAGGGAAGCGCTCTTCCAGCTGAGCTAAACGCCCCGTGGCAGCGCCTCAGTGTACCGGCACCCCCACACCAGCCCGAGGGGCGGCCGGGGCCGCCCCTCGAACCGATCGATCACCCGAAGTCGAGGCAGGCGAGCCTGATCGACGTGTCGGGTGGATAGTGAATGACGATCGCCATGGCGTCGGGACGGGCTCGATGGTCGTGGACCGCGTAGCCCCTCCCCCGCCCGAGGTCGTCGGTCGTCACGACCGGCCAGATCTCGTTGACGGCGTCGACCGCTCCGCCTACCAGGTGCTGGTAATGCCCACCGCCGGGCGGCGTGCTGCTGCACGAGGCATTGTGCACGTGGGCCGGATAGGTGGTGTTGGCATCGAGTCCGCGCACCCGCACCTTGACGACCGTCTGGTCGTCGCTGCGGATCATCACCGCGGCACCGACGATGTCGTAGCCGAGGTCGGCTCCGCCCGGCAGTGTCTGGAAGACCCCCCGGGTGATCGTCGACCCGTCCTTGGGATGGGCGGCCGCCGGGGCGGCCAGCACCACCAGGAGGCTCAGTGCCAGCAGGCTCACCATGCGTGCATGGCGTTTCATGTTCGTTTCCCTTCTCGCTCGGTACGCCGGCCCGAAGGCCGATGCGGCCGGACCGTCGTCCGGCGACGCGAGATCGCGATCTCACATGGGAGACGAACTGCCGGGCGCGTCGGGTGACAGCGCGCCTGTCGCCACACTCTGCGCGCGCACCCACCACTGCGCGAGGTATGGCTAAGGCCCTGCACCGCAATGCCGAGGAAATGAGAGACCCGGTTGTACCATCCACGCACTTCCCCGGAGGACGAGCACGTTGGTCACACGACGGCGATCGGCCGAATCTGAAGCACGCGAAGACCCGATTCGTCAGTACCTCGACGAAATCGGGGCCTACGACCTGCTCACCGCCGATGACGAGGTGACCCTCGCCAAGGCCATCGAACGTGGCACCAAGGCCGAGAAGGCGCTCGACGAGCAGAAGAACCTCAGCCGCGAGGACCGCCTGAAGCTGGAGATCGTCGTCCGCCGCGGCTACGAGGCCCGCCAGCGCTTCATCCGCTCCAACCTGCGCCTCGTCGTGTCGATCGCCAAGCGCTACAACAAGGCCGGACTGCCGCTGCTCGACCTCATCCAGGAGGGCAACCTCGGCCTGATCCGGGCGGTCGAGAAGTTCGAGTACCGCAAGGGCTTCAAGTTCTCCACCTACGCCACCTGGTGGATCCGCCAGGCCATCACCCGGGCCATCGCCGACAAGGGCCGCACCATCCGGGTGCCCGTCCACATGATGGACACGATCACCCAGGTCA
>JBPEXB010000284.1:0-16861 GCA_052032125.1 Acidimicrobiia bacterium | reverse complement strand
ATCCAGCAACCGTGTCGGCCACGCGGAACATGCGTGCGGAAACGGGCACGGCCGATCCCATCGGCCGTCTCCCGGCCACCCGCGCCATCCCATGGCGCAGCCGTCATCCAGCAACCGTGTCGGCCACGCGGAACATGCGTGCGGAAACGGGCACGGCCGATCTCATCGGCCGTCTCCTCGGTGCACGCAAAAGGGAGAGGCTCCCGCCCGTCTACACTGCCCCACCCGAGGGAGCGAGGGCAGCCGGGTGTCGGATCGCACCGCACAAGCCATGGTGCTCGTGGAACCCAGGCGCTTTGCGTCGACCCGCCTCCCCGTCCCCGAGATCTCCGAAGGTGGCTGGCTGGCCGTCGAGTCGACCTTGCTGAGCGGCGTCGACGTCCAGACGTGGGCGGGGGCATCCCGCACCGCCAAGTATCCGCTCATCCCCGGCCACGAGGTGGTCGGGAGGATCGCCGAGCACGCCGACAGCCCGTTCCCGGTGGGCACCCGAGTGGTGGTGGAGAGCTCGCTGCGCTGTGGATCGTGTCCCCGATGCCTGAACGGCCTCACCTCGTGCACGTTCCGCCGGCCGATGAACGCCTACGGCCGCATTCCCTCCACCGAGCACCCGGCGCTGTGGGGCGGCCTGGCGGAGCTGATGTACCTCGAGTCGCGGGCCCGGCTCCACTCGATCACCGACGACGTCCCCGCTGCGCTGGCCACGTTCGCCCACCCGCTGGCCGCCGGCTTCACGTGGGCCGTCGAGCACCCGAACCTCCAGGCCGGCGAGAACGTGATGATCCTCGGCCCCGGACCCAGGGGCCTCTCCGCGCTCGTGGCCGCCAAGGCTGCCGGCGCCGGGTGGGTGGGCGTCTCGGGGTTGCCCCACGACCGGCCGCGTCTGCAGGTCGCCCGCCAGCTGGGGGCCGACCTCACGATCGACAGCGAGGTGGATGACATCGCCACGGAGGTCGGCAACAGCCTGGGGAGCCGGCCGGACGTGGTCGTGGACGTCACCAGTGACGACCCCGAGGCCATCCACGTGGCGCTCGATCTGGTGCGAGCCGGCGGTCGGGTGGTCATCGCATCGACCAAGGGCGTCAATGCCGTGTCGCAGCTGTTCTCCGACATCATCCTGCTCAAGGAGCTGACGATCAGAGGGGCGTTCGGCGCCAGTTCGGCCGGCTACCACTGGGCCACTCGCCAGCTGGCCACCGACGAGCGACTCGACCTGATGGTCAGCCATGAGTTCCCGCTCGCCGAGACACCCCGCGCCGTCCAGGCCGCCGCCGGGCTGCTGGGTCGCGAGGAGCTCATCTCGGTCGCCGTCACGATCTGACCGGCCTGGGCCCCAACCTCACGGCCCGCCTACGCTCCCGGCATGCCCCGCCTGCTCCTCTGTGCCAACCCCGCTGCGTCGGGATTCACGGGTGGGCTTCACCGCGACATCCTCGCCGTGTTGCGGACCGGGTTCGACGTCGAGTCGGAATGGCCGAAGACGCCTGCCGACACCCGGACGCTCAGCGCTGAGGCGGCGGCCGACGGCATCGAGGTGGTGGCCGCCATGGGCGGCGACGGCGTGGTCCACCACGTCGCCAGCGGCATCGCCGGGACCGAGACGGCGCTGGGCATCATTCCAGCCGGCACCACCAATGTCTTCGGCCGTCTGCTCCGCATCCCCTCGAAGCCCAAGAAGGCCGCCCAGCTGATCTGCGGTGACTCGCGCCGCACCCCGGCGCCCTCGGCCACCCTCCGACTCACCGATGCGCCGTCTGCCGAGGTCGAGGAACGGCTCGCCACCTTCGCCATCGGGGTGGGTTTCGATGCCGACGTCGTCGAGGTGGCGGAACGCGAGCCCTATCGGAAGAACCGCTTCGGTGGCGTGCACTATGCCCGCACCGCCCTGGCGGAGATCTGGGGCCAGGAGCGTGATCGACCGGTGACGCTCGAGGTCTCCGCCGGAGACCGCTCCGCATCCGCAGCCGCGGTCATGGTCCAGCTGCACGACAAGTACACCTACTTCGGCCGCCTCCCCCTCAGCCTCGGCCCACATGTGCCCGGAACCGCCACGGTGCTCGTCGCCCGCGAGCTCCCCCGGCGCCGGATCGCCCCGATCCTGCTGCGCACGGCCGCCGGCCGCGATCTCACCCAGGTGGACGGGATCGAGGTGTGGACAGGCGTCGAGCACATGACGATCACCTCGACCGGCGACCCGCTCCTCGCCCAGGCCGACGGCGAGCTCCTCGGGTCGCCGGTGCGCCTCGAGGTGGACGTGTCAGCCGACCGCCTGTGGGTGCTCACGCCCCGCTGAGACCGCCACCGGCACCGAGCGTTCGTCGAGGAGCGACATCGCTGCCGCCCCTTCTTCACACCGGTCGAGCATGGGGCAGAACCGGCACGACGGGCCTCCACGCCGGGGCAGCGCGTCGTCGCGTTGCCAGGCGCGGCGGATCTCGTCGACCAGCTCGGCCACGTTGGCGGCCGTCTCCTCGGCGATCTCCCGGGTGGGCACCTCACGCAAGCGCTCTCCGGTGCGGATCGACACGGCTTCCACCACATCGGGCAGCCGGCTGCGATGCATCCCCCACAGCAAGGCGTAGAAGCGCAGCTGCGGCAGCGGCTCGCCGAGGTCGCCGGTCTTCCAGTCCACCAGGCGGACGCCGTCGTGATCGTCGAATCGGGCGTCGATCGACCCGATCAGCTCGACATCGGCCCCGGCATCGTGCTGGATCTCGATCTCAGCACCTTCGAAGCCGTCGGACGGGAAGCTGGTGAAGCGGTCGTAGAGCGCCTGCGCCTCGGCGATGATGCCGCCCAGCTCGCTCGGCTTGAGCCGCAGCGCGCCGAGCTTGTGGTTGAGCGACGATGCACCGATCTCCTCCCGACACACCTGCTCGAAGCGCTCGGCGGTGATCGGGCCCTCGTTCAGGTGCCGGGCGAACAGCCGGTGCGCCAGCCCACCTCGAAAGGACGCCCGGCTGTCCGGGCCGTACTCGCCGCGGAAGCGCGCCAGCGCCGAGTCGGGGCACTGGAGGTAGGTCACGTAGGACGACGCCGAGATGCGGATCGGGTCACCCGTGACGACAGGCGGCAGCTCGATCATCGCAAACACCTCATGTGCGCAGCCTATGGCGAGGGTGCGACAGGAAGAAGGACCACGGTCGGTCACCTGGTTCCCAGGTGACCGAGTACTAGGTACTGAGTACTGAGTACTGAGTACTGGGTACTGAGTACTGGGGCCGATGGGATCTCGGATCCCGGCGGCCCCCCGCTAACATGCCGGCGGTCACCAGGGGTACCTCGCACAGGTCGCTATGTCCAAGTCTCTCCGCATTGCTCTCTATGCCGCCGCGTCTCTCGTGGGTCTGGCTGTGGTCGTCGTCGGCCTGTTCGTCATCAACCGGATGGCGCACGCCGGCAACGTCCTGAACGGCATCGCGGTCGCCAGCGCCGACCTGTCGGGGCTCTCCGACGACGAGGCGCTCGTCGCGCTTCAAGAGCTCGAGGACTCCATGGCGGAGGTCAAGCTCGAGGTGGTGGTGCAGGACACGACCTTCATGCTCGACCCTGTCTCGATCGGCTTCGATCTCGACGAGGAGGCCGCCCTCGCGGAGGCGAAGCGTCGCGGTCGAGAGGGCTCGATCATCGACCAGTTCCGCTGGTGGCTCGATCACCGGGGCACCGTCGACGTGCTCCCCATCTCCGGTTCGATCGACGAGGCGGCGCTCGGCAAGCTCATCGAGGTGTACGAGGACGCGGCGCTCGACACGCCGACCTTCGAAGGCGCCATCGTGCTCGAGGGCACCCGTCCCGTCGCCCAGTACCCGACCCCCGGCCTGGGGATCAACCGCATCACCGCCGGTCCTCGGGTGGCCGACGCCTTGCTCCAGGATCCGCGCCCCACCGTCACGTTGGACATCGTGGAGATCTCACCGATCCTGCCGGTGTCCGAGGTGGACGCCGCACTGCGGGAGGCACGCATCTTGCTCGACGGTCCGATCGACCTGGTCAGGACCGATCCCGACGCCAGCGTCACCCTCACCCAGGAGGACCTGGCCCTGGCCTTGGTCACCAGGGTCGAGCGCGAGCCCATCCCCCGCATGATCGTCACCTTCGACCCGGCCGTGATCGACGCGCTCCTGGTCCCGGTGCGGGCGCAGTTCGAGGCGCCGCCGAAGGACGCCGAGCTGGTGATCGACGACGAGGACAACGTGATCATCGTCGAGGGCCGCCCGGGTGCGCTCATCGACGCCGAGTTGGCCGCCCAGGCGGCCGAGACGGCGGCACGCACGGGGACCCGCAGAGCCGAGCTGCCCTTCGAGGACGGAGCTCAGCCGACGGTCACCACCGAGCAGATCGAGGCGCTCGGGATCAAGGAGAAGATCTCGGAGTTCACGACGTTCCACCCGTGCTGCCAGGCCCGGGTGATCAACATCCACCTGTTCGCCGACATCGTGGACGGCGCCATCGTGATGCCCGGCGAGGAGTTCTCGCTCAACGGTCACGTGGGCCAGCGCACCACCGAGCGGGGGTTCGTGCCCGCCCCGACCATCATCCGCGGCAAGCTCGAGGACACCGTCGGCGGCGGGGTGAGCCAGTTCGCAACGACCTTCTACAACGCCGTGTTCTACGCAGGGGTCGAGGACGTCACCCACCAAGCCCACAGCTACTACTTCTCGCGCTATCCCGAGGGCATCGAGGCCACCGTCAACTGGCCCGAACCGGACCTGGTCTTCCGCAACAACACCGACGCCGCCATCCTGATCAAGACCGAGTACACCGACGACTCGATCACGGTGAAGTTCTTCGGCGACAACGGTGGGCGCACCGTCGAGGCCGAGGTGTCCGGCCGCTTCGCCTTCCGGGACTTCCCCACCGAGTACCTCCCCAACCCGGAGCGCCTCCCCGAGGACGGCGAGCGCGTCGAGGTGAAGGGGGCCCGTGGCTGGTCGGTCACGGTGAAGCAGACGATCACCTTCGCCGACGGCACCCAAGAGGTGAACGAGTGGGTGGTGACCTATCGGCCGCAGCCGCGAGAGGTCGAGGTGCACCCGTGCCTGATCCCGGAGGGAGCGGCGGGCTACACGGGCGAAGAGTGCCCCGAGCCGACCACCACCACGATCAAGGGCGAAGACACGACGACGACCACAACGACCACCGCGCCCTGATCCACTCAGGAGGTCGGTGAGAGCGCCTTCTCGAGGCGAGCGATCGCCCAATCGATGCCCTCGTCCGGCTCCATCGCCCGCCCTTTGGCGAGGGTCGAGGTCCACAACCGGGCGCGGGTGGCGTCGTCCAGCTCGTCCAGCGCGACGGTGGTCGAGAACGCGTTGGCGGCGATCTCGGATCGATCCTCGTACGGTGCCACGATCATGTTGAGCCGTTCCCGAATGGCTTGGGAGAGGCCGATGAGCACGCCGGGCGCCTCTTGATCCCCAAGCTCCAGCATCACCATCGAGGCGCTGCCGAGCGCGTGGGTCAGGCAGGCGTAGTTGTTGATCTCTCTGAACACTCGGAGCGACTCGGCCGCCGCCCGCGTGGTGTCCGCGGAGACACGGCCCTGCCACACGTCGAACATCGCCACCGAGTCGCCGGCGTGGGCGACGGCGTTGGGGACGTTCATGGCGTGCGCCGCCTTCACGAACCGATCGATGTGTGCCCGGCCCTCGTCGACCTCGCCACCGGCTCCGAGCACCCAGCCGAGCAAGAGCGTGGAGAACAGCTCGCCCGCCGGATCGGCGGCCAACTGGTGCTCCGCCACCGACCGCTCGAACAACTCTCGCGATGCCTCGATCGTGCGTAGACCCCACCCTGCGACGCCGTCGTAGAACAGCGCCCAGCCCAGGCCGCGATGATCCTCGAGCTCGGTGAAGAGAGCCACGGCCTCGGCGAGCCGGCGCATCCCCTCCTCGTACCGGCCCGCTCGGACACACAACATCCCGCCCACCCCGGTCTGGAGTCGGGCCCGGATCTTGGCGGGGAGCTCGTCGCCGGCGGCCTCGAGCAGCGCCACCGAGATTTCATAGCCCTCCTCGAGGAACGAGCGAGCGTCGGTGAGTCGGTGCGTGTCCGCCTCCATGGCGTTCATCCAGAAGAAGCGCGTGAGGGCGGCGGCGACGGCGGCGCCCGCCGCCGGATCGTGGCTCATGGCCCACTGGAGGCCGCTTCGGATGTTGTCGATCTCGGTCTGGAACCGACGGAGCCAGGCCCGCTGCTCAGGGCCCTCGAGCTGGCGTCCCCCAGTCCTCGCAAGCTCGCCGAGCCAAGCCAGATGGGCCTCGGCCGCCTCGTCCGCCTCCGTTTCGGCGTCAAGCCTTTCGGTACCGAACTGCCGGATGGTCTCCAACATGCGGTATCGCCCGTCATGGTGGGCGACGAGCGACTGGGCCACGAGGTGGTCGAGCAGGTCGAGGACGGTGTCGGTGCCGACAACTGCCTCGCCGACTTGCTCGGCTGCTGCGAGATCGAATCCGCCTGCGAAGACCGACAGACGGCGGAACAGGCGTTGCTCGGCGTCACTGAGCAGCTCGTACGACCAAGCGACCGTGTCCCGCAACGTGCGGTGATGCGCGATGGCGTCGGCCGGCTGGCTCGCCTTCAACAGGCGGAAACGGTCGTCGACGCGTTGGGCGAGATCATCCAGCGTCATCGATCGGAGTCGGGCGGCGGCGAGCTCGATCGCCAGCGGCAGACCGTCGAGCCGCCGGCAGATGCCGGCCAGGGTGGCGGCCGAGTCCTCGTCGAGACGGAACGCGTTGTCGGCCGTGATCGCTCGCTCCACGAACAGCTCCCCGGCGCCCGATGACGACACTGCATCCAACGTGGGCGTGTCCGGCAGTGACAGCGTCGGGATGTCCAGCACCCACTCGCCTGCCAACCCGAACCGCTCCCTGGACGTGGCGAGGACGGTGACCGGCTCCGCTTCGGCGAGCAACCGCGCCACCAGGCTCCGCACGTCACCGAGCAGGTGCTCGCAGTTGTCGAGGACCAGCAGCATCCGTTGGCCCCGAAGCGCCTCGATCAGCACCTCGACGTGGTCGCGTCCGGCGGTGGCGGGACGGCGGATGCATCCGAGGATCTCGGTCGCCACTCGACCCCCGGCTGTCATTCCGGCCAGCCCGACGAGCCAGACGCCCGCCGGGTATTCAGTGGCGAGGCGCCTGGCCCCCTCGATGCCCAAGGTCGTCTTGCCCGCTCCACCGGCTCCGGTGATCGTGACCAGTCGGTGCTTCTCGATGGCCACTCCGAGTTCTGTCAGCTCCCGATGGCGGCCGATCACCCGCTGCAGTGCCGCGGGCAGGTTGGAGGGGGTGCTCTCGGTCCGCAGCGGGGGGAACGTCGTCGGGTGGCCGGTCACTTCGACCTGGTGCACTCGCTCAGGACGCTCGAGCCCGCGAAGGTGGTGCTCGCCGAGATCACGGAATTCGAGGTCCGAGACTCGGCCGACGGCAAGTTCTCGGGTGGCGCTGCTCACGAGGATCTGGCCGCCGTGACCGGCAGCCTCCAACCGGGCGGCGCGGTTGACCGTCGGGCCGTGATAGTCGCCGTCCTGCGGATCGGCGGGACCCGTGTGCAGGCCCATGCGGCACGTGAGGGAGCCGATGGCGACGGGCCACGGTTCCTCGGCCAGCCGGCGTTGCGCAGCTGAGGCTGCCTGCACGCCGTCCGCCGGGTCGCTGAAGGCGGCCATGATCCCGTCACCGGTCGACTTCACGACCACTCCCCCATGCGCGTTCACCGCAGATCGGAGGATCTCGTCATGACGCCCGATGGCGTCACGCATCTCGTCGGTCGCGCGATCCCAATGAGTGGAACTGCCCACCAGGTCGGTGAACAAGAAGCAGACCATGCCGGTCGGCAGAGCCAACGTCATCCTCTCCGACGGCTGATCACGACCCTACCCCGGCGGTCCGAGCGGGATCAGCTCAGTCGCGGTTCTCCTCGTAGAACACGAGGAAGTTGCGGATCACGTCGGCGGCGGCCGCGGCCTGCTCGTCGGACCACTGGCCGGAGCGCCTGACCGAGATCGTGTTGGAGTACACGTAGACCGAGACCAGGCCGGCGTCGTGCTCGAAGAGGGCCGCCGCGGCCATGGCCGGGTATGTGTCGACCGCTTGGGCCGCGGCGAGCGACGTGTAGGTCTCTCCGTCCTGACCGGACAGGCTGCGGTCGGTGTCGAAGATGGCGACATCGCCCAACACGACCGGCTCGACCTCGATCAACTGGCCCACGCGTGCCCTCCGGAACTCGGTGCGGCGGCCACTCTAGAAGCGTGTCGAGGAACACCCAACCACGCCAAGGTCGATGTCGGCACTGTGGGGCGTGCGTGGAGTTCTCGCTTCAGGTCTCTCGTCGTCGACGTGCCTCGAAGCGCTCGATCAAGGATGGCGGTGGCTGCCCGGATCGACGTGCGACTGCATCGACAGGCGCTCCCCGATCACGTGCAGCTTGATGAGGTTCGTCGAAGCCTGCTCGTTGGGAGGGACACCCGCCACCATCACGACGCCATCACCACGCGCGCACAGGCCGGCCTTCTCGAGGTGCTTCTCCGCCGCCGCCAGCATGCGATCGGTCGAGTCCCGCCGCTCGAATCGGATCGGGGTGACACCCCAGTAGAGCGCCATGCGACGGTAG
Organism: Acidimicrobiia bacterium; assembly: GCA_052032125.1. Lineage (GTDB taxonomy): Bacteria > Actinomycetota > Acidimicrobiia > Spongiisociales > Spongiisociaceae > JBPEXB01. The sequence goes on along the minus strand of JBPEXB010000284.1, from coordinate 8,245 downwards.
ATCGCCTCGTCGACGGCGAAGGCCATGATGCGCGCCGGCGGCCGGTACTTCGACAGCAGCAAGGCCGTCCCCCCTGACTCGGTGAACGCCACGATCGTGTCGAGATCGAGGTTGGCGGCCGCCTCGGTGGCCGACTTGGCGATCGCCGAGGCGAAGGTCTTCTGCGACTCGAGGAAGTCGACCCGCTCGCTGGCCGGGATCGATTCGCCGTATCGCTCGACCGCCCGGCAGATCGACGCCATGGCCTCGACCACTCGCACGGGATGGTCGCCGACAGCCGTCTCGGCGGACAGCATGACGGCGTCGGTGCCGGACGCGACGGCGTTGGCGACATCGGTGACCTCGGCACGCGTCGGGCGGCGCGATCTCGTCATCGACTCGAGCATCTCGGTGGCGGTGATCGAGATGCGGCCGGCCGCGTTGGTGCGACGCAGGATGTCGGCCTGGATGAAGGGGATCTTCTCCAGCGGCAACTGCACGCCCAGATCTCCCCGGGCGACCATGACCCCGTCGGCGACTTCGAGGATGGAGTCGAGGTTCTCGTACGCGAGCGCCAGCTCGATCTTGGCGATGATCGGCACGCCCGGCCCGGCCAGATCCGCCACCTCGGCGATGTCCTTGGCGCTGCGGACGAACGAGGCGGCGACGTAGTCGACGCCCAACTCTCGGCCGAAGGCGAGATCGGCGCGATCCTTGTCGGTGATGGTGCCCACTCGCAGGTCGGTCGACGGGAACGCCACGCCTTTGCGGTCGGCGAGCGTGCCGCCCTCGAGGATCCGCACCGTCAGCTCGTCGTCGACTCGGTCCTCCACGGCGCACCGGATGAGCCCATCGGCGAGCACCACGTCGTCGCCGGCCTCGACCGAGGCGAGCAGCCCCGGGTAGTTCACGGGGATGCGGGAGGCATCGTCGGACGCTTCGGCTTCGACGAGCCGAACCGTGTCGCCGGTGGTCAGCTCGACGCTGCCTCCCGGCAATGATCCGACCCGGATCTTCGGTCCCTGGATGTCCTGGATGATGGCCACCGGCACGCCGACGTCATCCGACGCCGCCCGCACCCGCTCCGCAGCGGTCCGGTGAAGGGCGTGGTCGCCGTGGCTGAAGTTGAGTCGGGCCGCGTTCATACCGGCCTCGACCAAGGCGGTGATCTTCTCCTGGCTGGCGACCGCCGGGCCCAGAGTGGCGATGATCTTCGTCTGACGGCTCATGGCACGGTCAGGGTGACTGGCGCCGCCGACGGATGCAAGCTCGCTGTGTTCGCTCGTCAGGTGCGGACGTCGACGCTTCCGTAGAACGCCACATGGTCCTTGATGGCAGCCGCTGCATCACTGGGCTCGGGATAGGTCCAGGCGGCCGCTGTGTTGACCTCACCGTCGACGACCACGTCGTAGTAGGACGCGGTGCCCTTCCAAGGGCACACGGTCGTCCGGTCGTTGGGCTGGAAGTGCTCCGCGCGGATGGACTCCGGCGGGAAATAGTGATTGCCCTCGACCACCACGGTCTCGTCGCTCTCCGCGATCACGGTGTTGTTCCACACGGCTGTCGCCATCGTCGTACCTCATGTTGCGTCGGGTTCGTCGGGTCCAACGCGCCGCACGGCACGGGAATTCCTCGCGGTATCGTGCCCGGCCATGGCTCCCATCGAACCGCCGGCCGAGCTGGCCGGCCTCGCCGACCACATCCTGGCGTTCGACCATGTGGCGTTCGCCACCCGCGACCTCGAGGCGTCTGCCGCCTTCTTCGCCGCCCTGGGAGGGGACTTCTTCGACGGCGGTGACAACCGGCGGGCCGGCTTCCGATGGCTCCAGTTCACGCTGCCGGGCGAGGCGCGGGTGGAAGCGATCGCACCAGTGACCGCTGAGTGCTTCCTCCACGACTTCCTCGACCGCAGGGGCGAGGGCCTCCACCACCTGACGTTTCGGGTCGACGACGTCGAGGCCTCGGCCCGCACGGCGGAAGCGGCGGGTCTGCGGGTGGTCGGGCTCTTCACCGAGCTGAGCACCTGGAAGGAATGCTTCATCCACCCCAGCAGCGGCCAGGGCACGGTGGTGCAACTCGCCCAGTGGCCCGACAAGGGCACGCCCCAGACGACGCTCGAGCAGGTCCTGGCCGGCGACATCGTCTCCTTCGGGTGACCCCGCTCGTCGCGTTCCCGGTGCGCTCCTTCGAGCACGCCAAACAACGGCTCTCCAAGGCCCTGGACCCGGCATCACGCCGCCGCCTGGCAGGAGGTCTGGCCCACCGTGCCATCCACACCGTCCGCGACGCCGGGGTCGAACCGGTCGTCGTCTCGTCGGCCCCGGACGTCGTCGAGGACGCCGGCGCCTGGTCGGTGGAGGTCCTCGCCGAGCCGCCCGAAGGCGGGCTGAACGCAGCGGCGGCCGTCGCGACCGCCCGGGCCGGCGATGCGCCGTGGCTGATCCTGCACTCCGACCTCCCCCTCCTGTCGGTGGAGGACCTCGGCCTGCTGTTCACCGCTCTCGGAGAGGGACCCGTGCTGGCACCGAGCTACGACGGGGGGACCACTGCCCTTGGCGGCCGCTCCTCGTTCCCGTTCGCCTACGGAACGGCCAGCTTCCACCGGCACCTGCGCGCGGCGCCCCACGCCAGGGTCGTGTCGGCCACCGGCCTGCTCCTCGACATCGACGACGGTCGCGATCTCGACGCCGCCCGGCATCATCATCGCGGAGCGTGGCTGGACGACCTGCTCCAATAGGCTGGTCGCATGGTCGACTACCGCGCATCCGACGAGGCCGCCAGCACCGATCTCCCCCTGCCGGAGCGGGTGTTGACGATCGGCGCCCATCCCGACGACGCCGAGTTCGGGGCAGGCGCCACCCTCGCCAAATGGGCGGCGGGCGGAGCAGAGATCACCATCCTGGTGGTGACCGACGGCTCCAAGGGGACCTGGGACCCCGATCTGCCTCCCGAGGTGCTGGTCGATCGCCGCATGGCCGAGCAACGTCGGGCCGCCGACACTCTCGGCGTTGCCCACGTCGTCAATCTGGGCGAGGTCGACGGCGAGCTCGAGTACACGATGAAGCTGCGCGAGACACTGTGCGGCCACATCCGATCGGTGCGACCCGACGTCGTGCTGACCCACGATCCCTGGCGTCGCTACATGCTGCACCCCGACCATCGCGCCACCGGCTGGGGTGCCATCGACGGGGTGGTGGCCGCTCGTGACCACCTGTTCTTCCCGCGTCAGCTCACCGCGCTCGCCCACCATCGACCGAGCTCGCTGCTGCTGTGGGCCGCTGACGAGCCCGATCATTTCGAGAACGTCGAAGGCCATCTCGACACCAAGGTGGAAGCACTGCTCGCCCACTCGACGCAGGCTCCCACCACGATGAACGACGCCGGGTCCGACGATGCGGCCACGCTGGCTTTCCGCGACGAGATCGTGAGCCGGGCGGCACGAGCCGGCGCGCAGGCCGGCCTCGCAGCCGCCGAGGCCTTCCGCCGAATCGAGCCCTGAGTGCGACCCCTCGCCGAGCTCGCCGACGAGCTGCGGCTGGTCGACCCGGTGGCCGGCCGCCAGATGTTGCGCTGGATGGCCGCCGGGCTGGCGGCCATCGATCCCCGCCGGGCGGTGCGGGCGGCCCTCGTCCGAGAACACGGGACTGTGAGGGTCGGCGACCAGCTCCACCAACCGGCGGCGGTGCACGTGCTGGCCATCGGCAAAGCAGCACCTGCGATGGCGTGGGGCGCCGACGATGCCCTCGGCGAAGCCGTGGTGGACGGACTCGTGATCTCAGCCGATGTCTCGCCGGTCCCCTCCTGGGCGCGTCTCGTCGTGGGCGGCCACCCGATTCCCGACGACCGCAGCCGCGCTGCTGCCCGCGACGCCATCCGCTTCGTCGATGCGGTCGGTCGCGACGATCTGCTGCTGGCACTCGTGTCGGGAGGCGGTTCGGCGCTGATGGCCTCCCCCGACCCGACGTTGCCGTTCGACCAGGTCAGGGAGGTGGCCGAGCAGCTGCTGCGAAGCGGCGCACCGATCCAGGACGTCAACGCAGTGCGGACGCGCATCTCGGCGGTGAAGGGCGGTCGGCTGGCGGCACGGTGCCAGGGGTCGGTCACCACCCTCGCCATCTCCGACGTGGTGGGCTCGGATCCGAGTCTGATCGCCTCGGGTCCCACCGTCGCACCCCGGCCCTTCACGGAGTCGGTCAGGGACCTCTTCGATCGCGTCGGCATCTCGGGGCCCGCGGCCGATCGGGTGGCCGCCTGCGCCGACCAGCGCCCGGCCGTGCAGCTGGATCGCCCGGCTCCCGTAGCGATCGTGGCGGACGGCGCCATGGCGGCTGCTGCGGTCGTCGCAGCCGCCACGGGCGACGGCGCCCGGGCGGCGGTGATGTCCGACGCGTTGACCGGCGACGCTGCACAGGCCGTTGCCGAGGCACTCGCCGCCACCGCAGAGTCCACCGTCGGGGTGTTCAGCGGGGAGACGACGGTGCACGTGGAAGGCCACGGCCAGGGTGGTCGCAACCAGCACGCCGCGCTGGTAGCGGCGCTGGCGATCCGCGGATCGGGCACGCGGTTCCTGGCGTGCGGATCGGATGGGCGCGATGGTCCCACCGACGCCGCGGGAGCGCTGGTGGACGGCGGCACCGTTGGCGATCCAGACGTAGCCCGCCGCCACCTGGATGCCTGTGACGCCTACCCGTACCTGGCCGAGGCGCAGGCGCTCATCCGCACCGGGCCGACCGGGACCAACGTGGGCGACGTCTGGATCGTCGACCGCCGGGACCTGGGCCTCGACGCCGGAACGCCACAGCCGGGAGGGTGACGGCTCTATCCTCGGCGCATGACCCGACCCGTTGCCATCGTCACCGGCGCCACCGGTGGCCTCGGAACCGCCCTGACCGCCCGCCTGCTCGCTCGCAAGTACCGGATCGGTGCCACGTACCTGATCCCCGAAGAGGCCGCGGCCTACGAGGAGCGATTCGCCCGCGAAGAGGACGAGCTGCTCCTGCGGCGGGTCAACGCCGTCGAGCCCGAGCAGATCGCCTCGTTCCTCGAGGACGCCGTCTCGCACTTCGGGCGCATCGACGCCGTGGCGGCGCTGGTGGGCACCTGGGCGGGCGGCCGCGACGTGCGCGAGACCGATGACGTGCGCTTCGAGCGGATGCTCGACACCAACCTGCGATCTGCGTTCTTCACCGTCCGAGCGGCGATCCCGCACCTCGAGGCATCCGGCGGCGGGCGCATCCTGCTGATGGGCAGCCGGGCGGCCATGGACACTCCGCCCGGCCAGGCCGCCTTCAACATCGCCAAGGCGGGCGTCGTGGCACTGGCGAGGAGCGCCGCCGAGGAGGTCGAGGATCTCGGGATCACCGTCAACGTGTTGCTGCCGTCGGTGATCGACACGCCCGCCACCCGCGAGACGCTGCCGTTCGCCGACTACGTCACGTGGCCGACGCCCGACCAGATCGCCGCCGTCGCCGAGTTCGTCATGGCCGGCGACTCCGGCGTGATGTCGGGTGCCGCCATCCCCGTCTACGGCAAGGCCTGACAGCCCCACGCTCGCACGTCGCCCGCGGGTCAGACGCGACGAAGGGCCCGGTCCGGAGAGCGGGCCCCTCATCTGTTCTCGCAGCCCCGACCAGATTTGAACTGGCGTTTCCGCCTTGAGAGGGCGGCGTCCTAGGCCCCTAGACGACGGGGCCGGTTGCGATGGTCGGCATGGTAGCCAACCGCTCGGGAGAGAGGACTCGAACCCCTACTAACAGGGCCAGAACCTGTCGTGCTGCCGATTACACCACTCCCGAAGGGTCACATCCGGGCGCGACACCACGCGTGACGGCGTCGGATGCGAACACCAGGATACCCCGAGGCCGAATGGGTCGCCAGCCGCCAGAGCTCCTCGACCGCATCAGGCCTTGGTGCGGCGCACCGACTTCATGCGGGGATCGGCACTCTCTCGCAGGCCCACCGACACCAGGTAGAAGGCCGCCGAGAACAGCGACAGCGCCACCGCCGGGGGCAGGATCGTGTGCCAGGTGATCGAGCCGGTGATCGGCTCGCGGAACGTCACGCCGTAGTAGACGATCGTCCCCCACGTCATGCGCTGGGCGGTCTGGCCGAACCAGGAGGCGAACGCCTCGGCCACCACCGCCCCGACGACCGAGAGCATCATGTACAACACCGCGAACGGGTACAGATGGGGCAGCAGGTGGCGGCGGATGATGAACCAGTCCGATCCCCCGGCGGTCCGCGCCGCATCGATGAAGGGCGAGGCCATGATCTTGAGCGCCTGGGATCGAAGGACGATCGCACCGGCGCCCAACCCGGCCAGCACGCCGTAGATCACACCGAATCGGACGGGCCCGATCTTCTGGCTGAACTCCCCCGACCCGATCACGACCATGAAGATCGGAGCGGGGAGGAGCAACAGGGCATCCGACATCCGGCTCAGGATCCCGTCCAGCCACCCGCGGTAGTAGGCACCGATCGCCCCGATGAGGGTGGCGACCGCGGCGGTGGTCAGCGCAGCCGTCGCCGCCAGGATGAACGTGGGCCGGGTCCCGGCCAGCATCTGGCTGAGGATGTCACGGCCCAGCCAGTCGGTGCCCAGCAGGTGGGCAGCCGACGGAGAGCTGGGGTGGAGCACGTCGGGGTCGTATCCGGTGAGCGGGTTGTAGATGCCGGTCGGCCAGGCCCGGCCCATCAACAACGGATGGACGAAGGTGAGCAGTCCGAACACCACGATGATCGCCAGTCCGACCAGCGCCAACCGATTGCGGCTGAACTCGGCCCAGCCCGCCTCGAAGGACCGTCGAAGGCGCTGCCGTCTCGTGTCCATCAGGTGCCGTCTCCGAGCACGCCGAGTCGCGGGTCCAGGACGGCGTGGGCGACGTCGAGGGAGATCCGGATGACCAGCGTGAAGATGCCGATGATGGCCAGCGTGCTCATCACGACCGGCAGATCCTGCTGCTGCACGGCAGAGAAGAGGAAGGAGCCCACGCCCGACCACGACACCGCCGTCTCGATGACCACCAGCCCGGTGAGGAGGTAGGGCAGCGACACGGCCAGCCGCGACAGGACGGTGAGCACGGCGTTGCGCCCGACATGGTCGTCACGGATCAGGCGGGTCCGCACCCCCTTGGCGCCGGCCGTCGTGACGTAGTCCTCCCCCATCGCCAGCGACATGCCGGTCTGGGTGATCAGCATGAACTCGCCCATCGACAGCGCCGCCATCGCCAGCACCGGCACGGCGGCGCGGAAGAGGATGTCGGCGGCGAACCGCCCCCATCCGGCCGCCCACCAGATCCCGATGCAGATGCCGGCGATCGCCAGACCCATCAGCAGCCGGTGCGGGCGGATCCGCCAGCGGCGGCGGATGTACCAGGCCACCAGACCCACCACGGCGACCGCCAGGAAGTACGTGAGCGTGAGGCGGATGGCGATGGCGCTCTCTCGCACATCCGCTCTCGCCCACAGGAAGGTGTGGTTGCCGACCCACTCCAGGCGCCGGGTGTGGAAGAAGTCGAGGAAGAGCCAGGCGAGCATGTAGGCCATGAACGCCGGGAAGGCGGTGTAGGCGATCACGCCGCCGAAGGTGATCCCGTTGCTGAGCCGCCCCGGACGCCACGAGGTCACCCGGCCCAGCCAGCTGCCCACGACGTACGCGAGCGAGAGGCCGAGCGAGAACACGAGGGCGGTGCCGGGCAGCACCGTGAAGATGTTCTCGCTCTGTCGGGCGCCGAACGAGTTGGTCGAGAACCCGCCGGTCAGGAACGTGCCAAGCCAGTCGAGGAAGCGCACCGGGAGCGACCGCGTCAGCCCCAGGCCGTCGCGTACCTGGTCGAACTCCTCCTGGGTGAGGCCGATCCGGAGCAGGCTGGCCACGTCGCCGGGAATGAGGATCTCCACCAGGACGAAGAGCAGGAACAGGAAGAGCAGCAGGCTTCCGATCCCGGTGATGACTCTCCGGGTCACGAACTTTGCCAGCCTCATGCCTGCGAGTCTCCCGCCAGTGTGCTCCCGGCGCCAGCCGGTCCGGCGCTCCTCGCTGGTCTATCCGGCCCGCCAGGCTCCGATGTCGGCCCGACCGATGTCATGAGGCCGGCCGCAGGTCGTCGTGGGCGACCACGAGCCAGCTGAACACGGCTTGGTCGTGCCACCGGGTGTGCACCACCAGCGGGCGGGCCAGGTTCACGCCGGGCACCGCACCGGCGGCCAGCTCCGCTGAGAAGCTCCCCGAGGCTTCGGGGGTGAGATGAGCGGCTTCGAACCCGAA
>JBPEXB010000283.1:0-8061 GCA_052032125.1 Acidimicrobiia bacterium | reverse complement strand
GTGAGAGGCTGAGCGCCCTGGCGAGGAACGAGGCCATCTGGGCCCTGGTGACGCCCAGCTCCGGGCAGTAGGCGGTGCCTTCGCCGACACAGCCGAGGGTCACGCCCTCGGCGGCGATCGCCTCGATGTTGGCCTCGTGGGTGTTGCCGTCGTCGTCCCAGAAGCGGCCGCCCTCGGCCGGCGTGGCGGCCAGCGCCGGCACCACGGTGACGAACAGCGAGGCGGCCAGGACGGCCGAGCCGATCATTCTCCACGTGCCGCGCATCGGGCGCCCTTCCTCGAGATGGGCGCTCAGCGTATTGCGATCCCCGCGCCTACGCAGGTCGGTCTGGCGGGGTCCTGACCGGGGTCACGAGACGAAGCCGGAGGTGGCGGCACGGGCCTCTTCGGCGTCCAGGTGGGCCTGGGTGACCCGGCCGAAGAGCTGCATCGTGCGCTCGACGGTGCCGATGATGCCCGGCTCCTCGGTGTAGGCGAGGATGGCGGCGTAGCGGGAGCGGGATCCGCCGTCCACGTGGGTCACACGGTGCAGTGAGAAGCGGCCGCGGAAGATCTGCATGTCGCCGGGTCGTAGGTCCAGCTCGACCACCCGGCTCCGATCCCCTTCGAGGACCTCCTGGACGTCGTCGAAGCGCTCGTCCGTCTTGCTGCGGATGTTGGGGGCGTACTCGAACATCCCGCCGCCGTCGGCCTCCTCCAGCAGGACCGTGATGGCGAAGTCGTTGTTGTCGAAATGCCACGGGAAGGTCTGACCCTCGTCGAGCACGTTCACCGTCAGCCCGGCCAGCGGATCGGCATAGGGGTGGATCTCGGGCAGGCCCAGCGCAGCGGCGATGAACGATGTGACCTCGGGCGACCGGAACACCTCGTCGATCTCGCTGTCGGGCGAGAAGGCGTCGCCGGGGATGAAGCCGCTGGACCGGAGGGCGATCGTGTTGACCGGGTGCCGCTCGGGGTAGTCGGGATTGGTACCGGCGAAGTACGGGTTGATGCTCATCGTCGAGAAGTGGATCGTGTCGCGCAGGCCCTTGGCCTCCTCGACCATCCGCTGCCGGGCGTCCGGCCGCACCAGCCCGGGCACGATGGCGCATCCGGTCTCGGCGAGCCCGTCGCGGGCCGCCTGGAGCGACGCCGCATAGCCGGCGCTGTCGGGCTGGTGAAGCGGGTGGCGGTCGAGATCGAGCAGCGACGACAGCATGAGGTCCTCCTTCGACTTCATGAACTCCGTTCAGTGTGCGGAGGTCTCGAAGGCCCGTCAATACGGTATCGTCGGCATAGCAGACATGAGATGGATTCATGATTGACGGACGATGGGATCGAGCGCTGCGGACCTTCCACGCCGCCGCCGAAGGGGGTTCGTTCACCGCGGCTGCCCGGGCGCTCGGCGTCGGCCAGCCGGCCGTCAGCCATGCCGTGCGAAAGCTGGAGGAGCACCTCGGCGCCCGCCTCTTCGACCGGACGCGAGATGGCGTCGGCCTCACCTCGCACGGGCAGGCGCTGTACGACGAGCTGGACGGCCCGCTGCGGCGCATCGACGCAGCGCTGGCCCGCACCCGGGAGGCGGCGGCAGGGGCGACCACGGTGTCGCTCTCGGTGTCCACCTCGCTCGCCACCTACTGGCTGCTGCCCCGCCTGCCTCGCTTCAAGCAGGACCACCCCGAGACCGACCTGCGGGTGATCACCGCCGACGAGGACCGGCCGACCGACGCCGACCTGTGGATCCCGCTCGGGTCGGGCCCGTGGCCGGAGGGCCGCTCATGGCACTTCGCCGACGAGGAGCTCTTTCCCGTGGCTGCGCCGGCCCTGGCCGCCGGCCTGACCGGCGATCCCTGTGCGCTGGTGGCGGCGCCGCTCCTCCATCTCGAGGAGCGCTACTCGCCGCGCTTCGACTGGCGCTCGTGGTTCGACCACCTCGGATGCCCGGTCGACGGCGATCTCCCGGGCGCCCGCTCCAACGACTACTCGCTGATCGTGCACGCGGCGCTCGAGGGCCAGGGGGTGGCCATCGGGTGGCGCCACATCGTCCAGCCGCTGTTGGACGCAGGGCGCCTGGAGCGCATCGGGACCGCCTCGGTGCGCACCGAGCGGCCGTTTCGGGTGGTGGCCTCGTCCGCGGAGCCGGCCGCCGCCGCGAGGGCGCTGCGGGATTGGCTCATCGGCGAGGCCTCGTCGTCGGAGCCGACCTGACCGAGCGCCCACTTCTAGGCGTCGGGAAGCAACTGCAGCGCCTCGAGCAACGCGCGCGTCTCCGCCTCGGCGAGGCCCGCGAAGACGACGCCGTTGCGCCGATTGGTCTCCGCCTCGATCTCGTCCCGCAGCTGCCGGCCCTCAACGGTGAGCGCCTGCTCGGAGGCGGCCAGGCCCCGCTCGATCAACACATCGAGGGCAGAGCCTCGCTCCACCGGGCCGCCCGACCACAACGTCGTGAAGGCGCCCATCACGTCGGCAGAGAGGTCGTGCTGCGCCCAGGCGGCGGCATGGTCGTGCTGGCGGATGTAGCGGAGCGTGAAGAGACGGTGTTCCAGCCGGAGATAGGGGTGCACCGGGTCCGGCAGCGATCGATGGGAGACGGCGACCACGTGATCGGACCCGGCGGCATCGACGACTTGGCGGCCGATGTGGACGACCGCGGCGATGGCTTGCTCGTGGCCCGTCCACAGGTCGGCACCGACCGATGCCCGAGCCGCCAGGAGCGCCTCCAGCAGCGGGCGCAGTCGCTCGGTGGCCGACAGCACCCCCTCCCGCTCGTCCACCAGGCCGAGCGATCGCAGCTCGTCCAGACGCTCGAGGACGTCTGAGGGCGGCAGGTAGCGCAGCCGGAGTGTGGCGAGCTCGCGTGTCAGGGTGCCGGCCAGGAGCCAATCCTCGAAGTGCGGCAGCATCGCCAGCGAGCTCAGGCCGATCGTGTCGGCGATCTCCATGAGCGCCGCTCCATGACGCGGCCCGACCCGGCCGTTGAGGGCGAAGACCAGGCGGTCGACGTCCGGCGCCACCCGCTCGGCCACTTCCGCCGGGGTCATGAGAAGTGATCCTCGATCACGAGTCGGGCGGCGTGGTGGCCCGCCATGCCGTGCACCCCGGGACCCGGCGGAGTGGAGGCCGAGCACAGGTACACGCCCGGCAGCGAGGTGCGGTACGGCGTCGGTGACAAACGGGGGCGGGCGATCAACTGGCGCATCGTGGTGGCGCCTGCGCCGATGTCCCCGCCCCGGTAGTTGGCGTTGCGCTCCTCGAGGTCGTGGGCGCCGAGGACGTGGCGAGCCAAGACCAGGTCGCGGAATCCCGGGGCGAAGCGCTCGATCTGGGACTCGATCTGGGCGAGCACCGAGCCCCGGAAGCCGGCCGGGACGTGGCAATACGCCCAGGCGGTGTGCTTGCCGGCCGGTGCCCGCGACGGATCGACGATGCTCTGCTGGCCGACCAACACGTAGGGCCGGTCGGGGTTGGTCCCGCCCACCACCGCCGCCTCGGAGGCGGCGATCTCCTCCAGCGTCCCGCCCACGTGCACGGTCCCGGCCACCCGGCACTCCTCGGCCGTCCACGGAATCGGCCCATCGAGGGCGTAGTCCACCTTGTACGAGCCGACGCCGTAGCGATAGCGCCGGATCCAGCGGCGCATCGAGGCCGGCACGGCCGATCCATAGACCTCGGCCAGCGTCGTCGGGGTGGTGTTCCAGAGCACGACCGACGCCTCGGGGAGGTCGGCAGGTGAGCGCACCGGGTGGCCGGTCACGATGGTGCCTCCCAGCGACTCGAAGTGCTTCGCCAGGGCGGAGGTGATCGCCGCCGAGCCGCCCCGGGCCACAGGCCAGCCCTCGACGTGGGCGAGGGCGCCCAGGACCAGGCCGCTGGCCGAGGTCATCGGTGACGACAGGCGCAGCATGCTGTGGGCGGCGATGCCGGCGAACAGGGCCCGCGTGCCGGCCTCCCGGAAACGGCGAGCGAGGATCGTCGCCGGCAGGGCGGCCGGTGCGAGCGACAGCAGCTCGAACGGTCGGTCCGGCACGCGTACGAGCGGGGCGGTGAGCTGCTCGCCGATCGTCGCCCAGCGCTCGGCCAGCCGGCCTCCCAGCCACCGCCAGCGATCGCCGTCGCGGCCCAGGTGGTCGGCCGAGCGGTCCAGCGAGTGCCACAGCGCAGCGGCGCTGCCGTCGTCGAGCGGATGGGCGACCTGGATCTCGGGGCGAATCCACTCGAGGCCGTGGTCGGCCAGCGGCAGCCGGGCGAAGGCAGGCGATGCTGCCCCGAGTGGGTGGAAGGCGGAGCAGACGTCGTGGAGGAACCCTGGCAGGGTCAACTCCTCGGTCCGGGTCCCACCGCCGATCGTGTCACGAGCCTCCACCACGGTCACCTCGACGCCGGCGGCGGCCAACTCGACGGCCGCAGTGAGCCCGTTGGGGCCCGACCCGACGACGACGGCACTGCGCTCGCTCACCGGCCGATTGTGGCATGGGGCGTGCAGCGACCGGGCGGTACCATCCGCCCGTGGCCACGGAGTCGAGCAAGCGAGACGAGCGCACGTTCACCCCCGACGAGGTCGGGGAGATCATCGATGTCGCGACGCGCCTCCAGCACCTGGCGGACGGTCCGGTGGCCGGAGAACAGGTCACGATGGACGAGTTGGCCGCCATCGCCAGGGAACTCGGCATCTCGGAGGTGGCGCTGGCCAAGGCCATCGGGGTCGGCGAGCAGCAGGCCAGGGCGGCCCGACGATCCCGGTTGGAGCGATCGTTGTTCTTCCGCCACTTCGGGATCTACGCCATCGTCATCCCGGGCATCGCGCTGATCGACCTCGTCAGCGGGTCAGGCTTCGACTTCTTCTACTACCCCGCGATCGGGTGGGGAATGGGCCTGGGGATCCACGCCCTCTCAGCGTTCCGCCGTCGCTGAGCCCTTCCGGTCGAGCATCGACCGCAGGTTCTTGCGGCCCCGGTGGATGCGGCTGCGGATGGTGCCGACGGGCACGCCGACCGAATCCGCGACCTCCTGGTAGCTGAGACCGACCACGTCACAGAGCACCACCGCCTCCCGGAAGTCGTAAGGCAGGTCGAGCAGCGCGTCCTGGACGTCTTCGGTGAGCCGGTAGTCGCTCAACGCCACCTCGGGTGCGGGGCTGGTCGGCCCCTGATGGCGGTCGAACCCCTCGGGGAGAGGGAAGGTCTGGCGACGCTTGCGGCGGCGCACCTCGTCGAGGAAGGCGTTGCGGGTGATGCGCCACAGCCAGCCCTCGAAGGTGATCGGCTGGTAGGTCGCCAGCCCGCGACGCACGCGCAACAGGACCTCCTGGGTGAGGTCGTTGGCGTCGTCGGGGTCGCCGGTCAGCCGGTAGGCGAAGTTGTAGATCGTGCGCCCGTGCGTGCGCGCGACCTCCTCCCACGAGGGGGTCTCATGGGCTCCCGCCGAGGCTCCGGCGGGCTCGGGTCCCTGGCGGACCGGCTCCATCGTTGCTGAACCAGCCATCGTTTCGTCTCTCGCAGCTTCGACGCAGGAGGTTTACGGAAGGTTCCTGAGAGATGGGTTAAGTTGACCTCAAGCGAAGGAAAACCGCAGGCAGGCCGAGGAATTCTCCGTGCATCGATTGCTGGGCGAGCATCTCGAAGAACTTCTCGCAGCGTGGCGACACCACCACGATGTGCGGCGACTGGGCGGGACGTGGGAGCAGCGGGTGGCGGCCCGAGCTCGGCTCGATGCCGCCCGCGAATCCACCTACCGGCTCCGCAGAGCCTTGGCGCCTCGCCCCGACGAGCGCATCAACGCGGCCCTCACCGTGGTCTGTGAGTACCTGGAGGCGCCGGTGGCCATCTCCTGGCAGGACATCCGGCGCACCATCGACGGCGTCGAGTACCGGTGCGCCTGCGGCCAGCTGTCGGTCGCCGAGGAGCCGCTGCCTCAGTCAGGCTCGTAGACGATGTCCCACCGGTCCAGGCAGTCTTCACAGCGATAGACCAGCACGTCTCCCGCTTCGAGGTCGTCGGCGGAGGTGAGCAGGTGGGCTTGGCCGCCGCAGTCGACGCACACGATGGTGGCGGGCGGATCGGCTGGCTCGGTCGACTCGATCGAGCTCACGTCTCGACGGGCTCTGCCACCCCGACCTGCTCCACCGGCTCGGCCCGTCCGGCACTGGCGAACCGCAAGAAGAGGTAGCCACCCACGCCGGCCACGATCGAGCCCGTGAAGATGCCGATCTTGGCCAGGTCGGTGATCGCCGGGTCGCGATAGGCCAGCTCGGCGATGAAGAGCGCCACCGTGAATCCGATGCCGGACAGCATGGCGGTCCCCAGGACGTGGCGCCACGCGGTGTTCCGGGGCAGGGCTCCCCAGCCGAGCCGCACCGCCAGCCAGGCGAAGACGCTCACCCCGACCGTCTTGCCGATGACGAGGCCGAGCGCCACACCCATCGCCACCGCCGAGGTGGCGGCGGCACCCACGTCGATGCCCACCAGCCGCACCCCGGCGTTGGCCAAGGCGAAGATCGGGATGATGACGAACGAGCTCCAATTCTGGAGGGCGTGCTCGAGCCGCGAGAGCGGAGCGATGGACTCACGGGCGACGTCGGCGAGCAGCCGAGCCTCGTGCTCGACCAGCTCGTAGAACTGCGGCTCGTCCGACTCGGCGGGGTAGTAGTCGAGGATCCGGCGGGCGGTCCGGTCGAACTCGACGCCGCTGTAGAGAGGCCTGGCGGGTGTCAGCAGGCCGATGGCCACGCCGGCGATCGTGGCGTGCACGCCGCTCTCCAGGAACCCGAACCAGGCGACGATGGCGACGACGATGTAGAACGAGTACGCCCGGATGTTCACCTGCGCCGCCAGGGCGATGGCCAGCAGGGCCCCCAGGCCGAGCGCCAGATACCCGAGGCTCAGATCCTCGGTGTAGAAGATGGCGATGACGGCGATGGCACCGATGTCGTCGACGATCGCCAGCGCCAGCAGGAACAACTTCGCACCGACCGGCACCCTGCTCCCGACCAGCGCCAGCACTCCGAGGGAGAAGGCGATGTCCGTCGCCATGGGGATTCCCCACCCGCGCAAGGCATCGCCGCCACCGCTGTTGATCACCACGAAGATCAGCGCCGGCAGCACCATGCCGCCCAGCGCCGCCATGGCCGGCAGCGCCGCCTTGCGGCGGTCGCGCAACTCGCCGATCACGAGCTCCCGCTTGATCTCCAAGCCGACGACGAAGAAGAAGATGGCCATGAGCCCGTCGTTGACCAGCTCCTTCAGCGTCTCCTCGAGGTGGATCGGCCCGAAGGTGAAGTCGAGGTGGGTCTCCCAGAACGTCATGTAGCTGTCGCCGAACACGCCGAGGTTGGCCCACAGCATGGCCATCACGGCCGCGATGATCAGGACGATGCCCGACGAGGCGGAGATCGAGGTGAATCGCAGCGCCGGTCGTACGAAGTTCTTGGGGATGAACCGGTCGGAGACGATCCAGTTCTTGCGCACATCGGTCATGAGCGCACCAGGATACAAGGGGCAGGAGCAGGCACCACTCGGAGGCGAGTACTGAGTACTTGGTACTGAGTACTTGGTACCCGTTGGGAGCGCGGAGCGGTCCCAACGTTCCGACAGGCTGTTGAAAACCGACCCGAGTACCGTTGAGCCATGCCCGGTGTCGTGAAGAGCCCCACTGCTCGAGCCGCCCTGATGGTGCTCGGTTGGATCTTCGTCGGGCTGGCCTTCATCGGCATCGTCGTGCCGGGCATCCCCACCACCGGGCCGGTGCTGCTCGCCGCCTTCCTCTTCTCGAAGTCGTCCGAGCGATTCGATCTCTGGATCGTCAACCACCGGCTGTTCGGTCCGATCGTGCGTGACTGGCGGGCCGGACTCGGCTTCACCCGCCGGCTCAAGACCATCGCCGTGGTGGCCATCGTGCTCACGTTCACCCTGACGCTGACCTTCGCCATCACCGGCACCGTCGCCCGCATCCTGATGATCGCCCTGGCGCTCGGGATCATCACGTACATCTTGCGGCTGCCGACGAAGACGGCCGAGCTCGAACCCGCGGCTTGAGGCGAGTCGCCAGTCGCCAGTCCCCAGGGGCGCTCTCCTCGTAGGCCACGAT
>JBPEXB010000282.1:0-6628 GCA_052032125.1 Acidimicrobiia bacterium | reverse complement strand
GCATCACCGACGTGGATCGCCATCCGCACCTTCAAGCGCTCATCGCGGCTGAGCTCGGCTTGTGCCCGCCGGGCCGCGGTCACGGCCGCGTCGACGTCGGGCAGGACGGCCAGCACACCGTCGCCCGTGTGCTTCCACACCCGGCCACCGGCGACCGAGACCGCCTTGTCGAGGATCTGGTCGTGTGCCTCGAGCGCCTTGGCCATGGCCTCCTGGTCGGCGTCCCACAAGGCCGTCGAGCCAACGAGGTCGGTGAACAAGAGCACCGTGCGCTGCATCTCCACGGCCGGTTCCTCGACGAGATCGAGGCCTGGGTCCTGATCGAGGATCCTCTGCTCGAGTCGCTGCAGCTCCGGCGACGGCTCGATCCCGAGCTCGTCCACCAGCCGCGTCCGCACCTTGGCGTAGGTGCGGAGTGCCTCGGCCTGCCTGCCCGATCGGTAGAGCGCCAGCATCAGCAGGCCGTGGATCTTCTCGCGGAAGGGGTAGTCGGCCGCGAGCGTTCCCAGCTCGGCCAGTGCCGAGACGTGCCGGCCCAGATCCAGGTCCAGCTCCACGCGGCGCTCGACGGCTGCCAGTCGAAGTTCCTCGAGCCGGGTGATCTCGCTCCGCAGTTGCATGGAGTCGCAGTCGGCGTACGGCATGCCACGCCACAGGGCCAGGGCCTCGTCGAGCAGCTGCGCGGCATCCGCCGGAGCCGATGTCGCGACGCTGTCGGCCTCGGTGACGAGCCGCTCGAAGTCGTCGACGTCGCTCTCGATCGCTTCGAGCCGGTAGCCGCCCGCCCCACTCTTGAGATGGTCCGCACCGTCGCCGAGCGCCTTGCGAAGGTTCGAGATGTACACCTGCAGCGTCTTGCGGGCGTTCTCGGGCTGATCCTCGCCCCACAAGCCGTCGGCCAGGGCCTCGGAGGAAACCGTGCGGCCGCGCTGGTGGATGAGCAGCGCCAGGACGAGGCGTTGCTTGGGACCGCCAAGACCGATGTTTCTGCCCGCAACCGAGGCCGTCACGGGGCCGAGTGCGCCGACCCTCACGTCGGCGAAGCTAGCGAATCTCCTGGTCGGGGGGCTGGAGAGTGTGTTGGAAGCTCCCATGGCGGGCAGCATCGACGATGCCGGTAAAGAATTGGCTGGAGTCGCGCGTTCACATCGCGGAAACAGTTCCGAAACGCTCACCCCATAGCGTTTCGCCCATGGACGTCCATGTGATCGAATGGCCGCGGGAAGAGGCGAGGCGGCGCGCCCTCGCCGCCGCCGGTGATCTGCGGTTGCTGGTGGTGGCAGCCGACTCCGCCCCGCCGCTCACGCCTGATCCGCACGAGGACTGGGTGAGGGAGTCCGTGCACCCCGAGGACGTGATGGCGAGGGTTCGTTCGCTCGAGCACCGGTTTGCCGGCTCGGAGCGGCCGGCCGTCGTCGATGGCCGCCTGCACTGGGGCACGCTGCGGCTCGACCTGCCACCGAAGGAGTCGATGCTCCTGGAGGCGCTCGCCGATCGATTCCGCCGCGTGGTCAGCCGCGACGAGCTTCTGATCGCGGGCTGGGCCGGGGAGCGGCCGCCCAGCAATGCGCTGGACGTGCAGATGTCCCGGCTGCGAGCCCGGCTTCGACCGACCGAGCTTCAGATCAGGACCGTCAGAGGCCGCGGCTACGCCCTCGACGAGCGCGTGACGTCCGGCTGACAGGTTTCGTTCAGGCAGACGTCGACGACCGGTAACCGCCGGTTGATCCCGCCGAAACGACCGTGGCATACCTTCCCTTCGTCTTCGTCTAGGAATCCGGAGGGAACGATGAAACGGAGAATGGTGATGACGTCGGCGTTCGTCGCCGTGATGACCATCGGCGGTGCGGCCCCAGCGATGGCGCAGGAGGCAGCCGACGTGCAGGTGATCCTCGACAACATCTGGGTGCTGATCGCAGCAGTCCTGGTGATCTTCATGCAGGCGGGCTTCGCGCTCGTCGAAGCCGGGCTCACCAGAGCGAAGAGCGCAGCCAACATCATGATGAAGAACCTGATGGACTTCTCCGCAGGCGTGCTGGCGTTCGGAGCATTCGGCTTCGCAATCGCTTTCGGCGCCGGCAACGGTTGGTTCGGGACCGAGGGATGGTTCCTCAACACCAACCACTTCGCCGATGGTTTCGGAACGCTCAGCCTTCCCACGTTCTTCGTGTTCCAGGTCGCCTTCGCCGCGACCGCCGCCACGATCGTCTCGGGGGCGATGGCCGAGCGGACGAAGTTCAAGTCGTACTTCCTGTACTCGTTCTTCCTGACCGCGTTGATCTATCCGATCGTGGTGCACTGGACGTGGGGCGGTGGCTGGTTGAACGACGTGGGCTCCGGTGTCATCGATTTCGCCGGGTCGACCGTCGTCCACAGCGTCGGCGGATGGGCGGCGCTCGCCGGGGCGCTGGTTCTGGGTCCTCGCATCGGCAAGTACGGCAAGGACGGGCGGCCGAGGGCCATTCCCGGTCACTCGATCCCCTTCGCCGTGATCGGTGCGCTGATCCTCTTCGTCGGTTGGTTCGGCTTCAACGCAGGGAGCGAGCTGGCAGCGGACATGGCCGTGCCGGCGATCGCCATGACCACGCTCCTGGCTGCCGCAGCCGGTGTGGTGGGATCGACGATCACGGTCTGGATGACCACCGGCAAGCCGGACGTGGCGATGGCCGCCAACGGCCTACTGGCTGGGCTGGTCGGCATCACGGCGGGCACGGCCCACGTCTCCAACTGGGGCGCGATCGTCATCGGTGGCATCGCCGGCTCGCTGGTCGTCTTCAGCGTGTTCTTCTTCGATCGCATCCGGATCGACGACCCGGTGGGTGCCATCTCGGTGCACGGCGTCTGTGGCGCCTGGGGCACGCTGGCGGTCGGCTTGTTCGCCACCGACGGCATCGGTCTCTTCTACGGCGGCGGCATCGGCCAGCTCCTGACCCAGCTGGTGGCGGTCGTGGCGGTCTTCCTGTTCGTCACTGCCGCAGCGCTGGCGCTCTTCATCGGGCTCAAGCGGACGGTGGGTCTGAGGGTCCCGGAGGACGAGGAGCGGATCGGGCTCGACATCGTCGAGCACGGAGCACCCGGCTACGGGCACGAGTTGGCAACGGGCTCCGGACTGGTTCCGGGCCGCAGCATGGCGGGGAGCGTGAATCGATGAAGCTGATCACAGGAGTGGTCCGGCCGCATGTGCTGGACCGTGTCAAGGAAGCGGTCCGCGCCGCCGGCGCCACCGGGCTCACGGTCACCGAGGCGGCCGGGTTCGGCCGCCAGGGCGGCCAGACGGAGATGTACCGGGGGGCCGAGTACGAGATCGACTTCGTCTCGAAATCGAAGGTGGAGGTGCTGGCCGCCGACGAGTTGGCCGACGCCATCGCTTCGGCGCTCGAGTCGAGTGCCAGGACCGACGAGATCGGCGACGGCAAGGTCTGGGTGACCGACGTGCAGGAGGTGCGCCGGGTGCGGACCGGGGAGCGTGGCTCCGACGCCATCTGACCGACCGTGGAGACGGGGAGGCGGCGCGCCGTGGCCGGTGCGCCGCCTTCGCGTCAGCCTTGCAGGGTCTTGGCAGCGAGCTCGGTGCGGTACTCGGCCAGCTTCGCTGCCAGCGACGCATCGTTGAGAGCGAGGATCTGCACGGCCAGCAGTGCAGCGTTGGTGGCTCCGTCCACGGCCACGGTGGCCACCGGGATGCCGGTGGGCATCTGGACCGTCGAGAGCAACGCGTCCATGCCGTCGAGGCTCGCCGACAAGGGGACGCCGATGACGGGCAGATGTGAGCATCCGGCCATCACGCCCGCCAGATGGGCAGCCTTGCCCGCTCCGGCGATGATGATCGAGTAGCCCTGCTCGGCGGCCGACCGGGCGAAGGTGATCGCCACGTCGGGGGTCTTGTGCGCCGACATGACCGCCACGGTGTGCTCGACGCCGAACTGCTCCAGCATCGCGCCCGCCTTCTCCATGACCGGGCGATCGCTTCCGGATCCCATGACGATCGCCACCTTGCCGCTCCCGCTCATCCTCTGCGCGTCCTCTCGTTCACTCCGCGGCGATGTCCCGCCGGTACTGCTTGCCGCGGAATCGGATTCGATCGGCGGCAGCGTACGCGGCCGATCGGGCCGTGGCGACGTCGGGTCCCTGGCCGACCACGTTGAGAACCCGCCCTCCGGCCGTCACGAGCGGCCCGTCGGCGTCCGACGTGCCCGCATGGAACACCAGTGCGTCTTCGATGCCCCCGACGCCCTTGATCCGATCTCCCCTGACCGGGTCGACCGGATACCCCTCGGCCGCCAGGACGACGTTGACGGCGGCACCGTCCGTCCAGCGGGGCGTGTGTCCGGCCAGCTCGCCGTGGGTGGCGGCCAGCAGGATCTCGGCCAGGTCGGACTCGAGGCGGGGGAGCACCACCTGCGTCTCCGGGTCTCCGAGGCGGCAGTTGAACTCGAGCACCGACGGCCCGCCGTCGGTGAGGACGAAGCCGACGTAGAGGAAGCCGACGTAGGGATGACCGTCTGCCGCCATGGTCTTCATCACCGGCGCCACGACCTGGTCCATCGTGGTGTCGATCAGGTCGTCCGGCAGGTCGGTGACCGGCGAGTAGCTGCCCATGCCGCCCGTGTTGGGCCCCCGATCTCCGTCGAGGAGCCGCTTGTAGTCGCGAGCCGGCTCGAGCGGTACGGCCGTGGACCCGTCACAGATGGCGAACACGCTGATCTCGGGGCCGGCGAGGTGGTCCTCGATCACCACGAGAGCGCCGTCTCCGAAGGCGTCCGGGTCGAGGCAATCGATGACCCAGGCCGCGGCTGCTTCCTCGTCATCGGTGACCAGGACGCCCTTGCCGCCGGCCAGCCCGTCGGCCTTGATCACGAACGGCGGCTCGCGCTCGGCGAGATGGGCGAGCGCCTCGGCGGCATCGTCGAAGGTGCGATGCGCGGCGGTGCGAATCCCGGCTCGGGCCATGACGTCCTTTGCGAAGGACTTCGAGGCCTCGAGCTGTGCTCCGTACCGGTCCGGCCCGAACACCGGGATGCCCTTGCGGGCCAACGCCTCGGCCACGCCCAGGGCCAGCGGCGCCTCCGGCCCCACCACCACCAGGTCGATCTTCTGCTGCTCGGCGATCAAGGCGATGGCGCCGACGTCGGTGACGTGCACGTCGGACACGGTGGGACCGAGCTTGGCGAGGCCGGGATTGCCGGGAAGCGACATCAGCTCCCGCACCAGCGGGCTCTGGTGGAGCTTCCATCCCAAGGCGTGCTCGCGCCCGCCGCCGCCGATCAGCAGGACCCGCATCAGGCGCGGGTGATGAGCTGGCTGCGCTCAGGGCCGACCGAGACCCATCCGACCGGGACGCCCGTCCGCTCCTCGATGAACTCGATGTACTGCTGGGCCTCCTTGGGCAGCTGGTCGAACTCGGTCACGCCGGAGATGTCGACCTTCCAGCCCGGGAACTCCTCGTAGACCGGGGCGCAGTTGTAGAGCACCCGCTGCTGGCGGGGGAACTCGGTGTAGGTCTCGCCGAGCGACGTGTAGGCGGTCGCCACCTTGATCGTGTCGAACTCCGAGAGGATGTCGAGCTTGGTGATGAACAGCCTGGTCATCGAGTTGACCCGGCACGCGTACCGCAGCGCCACCAGGTCCAGCCAGCCGCACCGGCGACGCCGTCCGGTCACGACGCCGAACTCGCCGCCGACCTTGACCATCGTCTCGCCGTCGGCGTCGAAGAGCTCCGTGGGGAACGGCCCGCTCCCGACCCTGGAGATGTAGGCCTTCGAGACACCGACCACCTCGTCGATCGCCTTGGGCCCGATGCCCGAACCGATCGTGGCGCCGCCGGCGGTCGGATTCGACGAGGTGACGAACGGATAGGTCCCGTGGTCGACGTCGAGCAGCGTGCCCTGGGCGCCTTCGAACAGGACCTGGCGGCCCTCCTCGAGGCCCTGCCAGATCATGTGGCTGGTGTCGGCGACCATCGGCAGGAGGCGCTCGGCGAGCTCCAGGTAACCGTCGACGATCTCGTCGGCCGACATCGGGAGCTGGTTGTAGACCCGGGTGAGGATGCGGTTCTTCTCGACCAGCACCGTCTCGATCTTGTCGCGGAAGATGTTGGGGTCGAAGAGATCCTGGACCCGGATCCCGTTGCGGGCGTACTTGTCGGTGTAGGCGGGACCGATGCCCTTCTTCGTGGTGCCGATCTGATTGCGTCCCAGGAAGCGCTCCATCACCGCATCGAGTTTGCGGTGATACGGCATGATCAGGTGAGCGTTGGCGGAGATGCGCAGCCGGGTCGTCGACACGCCGCGGCTCTCCAGCATGTCCACCTCGTCGAGGAGCACCTTCGGGTCGATGACCACCCCGGAGGCGATGACGGGGGTGACGTCGGGGTACATCACACCGGAGGGCACGAGCGACAGTGCGAAGTGCTCGTCGCCGATGATGATCGTGTGCCCGGCGTTGTTGCCGCCCTGATAGCGGACGACGAAGTCGGCGTCGCGAGCGAACAGGTCGGTGACCCGGCCCTTCCCCTCGTCCCCCCATTGGGCGCCCAACACCACGGTGGCCGGCATCGGTTGCGTCCCTCCCTCTCGCAGCGGCCCGGATGGTAGCCCGGACCGGGGAGCGCCTCCGGCGCTCCCCGCTC
>JBPEXB010000281.1:0-5486 GCA_052032125.1 Acidimicrobiia bacterium | reverse complement strand
CGGGGCCCTGGTGGCCGGCTCGCGCTACCGCGGCGACTTCGAGGAGCGCCTCAAGAAGGTCCTGAAGGAGATCAAGACCAGAGGCGACATCATCCTGTTCATCGACGAGATCCACACCCTGGTCGGAGCCGGCGCCGCCGAGGGCGCCATCGACGCCGCCAGCATCCTCAAGCCGATGCTGGCCCGAGGCGAGCTCCAGACGGTGGGGGCCACCACCCTCGAGGAGTACCGCAAGTACCTGGAGAAGGACTCTGCGCTGGAGCGGCGCTTCCAGCCCGTGCAGGTCGAGGAGCCGACGGTGGCCGAGACGGTCCAGATCCTCCACGGCCTCAAGGATCGGTACGAGGCGCACCATGCGGTGCGGTTCACCGACGCCGCCATCATGATGGCCGCCAACCTGGCAGATCGGTACATCTCCGACCGCTTCCTGCCCGACAAGGCGATCGACCTGATCGACGAGGCGGGCAGCCGCAACCGGATCTACCGCAAGAGCGGCAGCCCGGAGATGAAGGAGATCGACGAGCGGCTCAGCTCGGTCCGCCAGGACAAGAGCGAAGCCGTCCAGGCTCAGCAGTTCGAGCGGGCCGCCCAGTTGCGCGACCAGGAGCGCTCGCTGCTGTCCGACCGCCAGGCCCGTGAGCAGGAGCTGGCGGCCGCCGGCACCCCGGTCGGTTCGGTCATCGACGAGGACGAGATCGCCGACGTCCTCGCCCAGTGGACGGGGATCCCCGTGCATCGCCTCACCGAGGAGGAGACCGCCCGTCTCGTCCACATGGAGGAGGAGCTGCACAAGCGCATCATCGGCCAGCACGACGGCATCTCGGCGGTCAGCCGGGCCATCCGCCGCACCCGAGCCGGCCTCAAGGACCCGAAGCGGCCCAGCGGCTCGTTCATCTTCCTCGGCCCGTCGGGCGTGGGGAAGACCGAGACGGCCAAGACGCTCGCCGAGTTCCTGTTCGGCGACCAGGACGCCCTGATCCAGCTCGACATGTCCGAGTACATGGAGAAGCACACGGTCAGCCGCCTGGTCGGCTCGCCCCCCGGCTACGTGGGGTACGACGAAGGTGGCCAGCTCACCGAGGCCGTGCGCCGCAAGCCGTTCTCGGTGGTGCTGTTCGATGAGATCGAGAAGGCCCACCCCGACGTCTTCAACACCCTGCTCCAGATCCTGGAGGACGGCCGTCTCACCGACGCCCAGGGCCGCATGGTGGACTTCAAGAACACGGTCATCATCATGACCTCGAACCTGGGCACTGCCGACCTGCGCAAGAAGGCCATCGGCTTCCAGCAGGAAGGCGATGAGATCGGCTACGAGAAGATGAAGGACAAGCTGACCGAAGAGCTCAAGCGGCACTTCCGGCCCGAGTTCCTGAACCGGATCGACGAGGTCATCGTGTTCCACGAGCTGACCGAGGACGAGGTCAAGCAGATCGTCGACCTGCTGCTGGTCCGGGACAAGGAGCAGCTGGCCACCCAGGCGCTCGACCTGGTGCTGACCGACGCCGCCAAGACCTTCCTGGTCACCAAGGGCTACGACCGCCAGCTGGGCGCCCGGCCGCTGCGCAGGGCCATCCAGCGCTACCTGGAGGACCCGCTCGCCGAGCAGGTGCTCCTGGGCGGGTACACACCCGGCTCGACGATCGTGGTCGACGTCGACGAAGAGGCCGACACGCTCTCGTTCGAGATGGTGGACACGCCGGACGTGCCGCCGCTCGACCTGGTCGACTCCGGCAGCAGCGACTGATCGCGGTTCGCCGCCTCGCAGAATCTGCATCGGCTCGGGTGCTCGCTTAAACTCGCCCGGCTGATCGGTGGCTTCCCCACCGATTCCTTTCTGGCTCAGGAGGAGAGAGAGTTGAGCATTCTGAAACGATCACGGTGGATCCTGTTGATCGCCGTACTCGCCCTCGTGGCCGCCGCCTGCGGCGGTGACGAAGGCACCGACGACACGACCGAGGCCACGACCGCCGCCACGACGGCCGCCACCGAGGCCCCCGGTCCTGCCATCCCTGACTTCTGTCTGGAGATCCCAGGTGCCGCCGATGTGACGGCCGACGGCTCCGGAGTGAACGTCGGTCTGACCTTCGACCTGCTCGGTCGTGGCGACAACTCGTTCAACGATGCCGCTGCCTGCGGTGTCGACACGGCCGTGTTCTACACCGGGATCTCGTTCACCGAGATCACGCCGACCGACGAGGCCGCTCGGGCGACCGACCTGCAGCTGCAGGCCGAGAACTCGGATCTCGTCATCGGCAACGGCTTCTCGTTCGAGGGTGCCTTCCCGGACGTGTGCGAGAACAACCCGGATGTGAACTTCAGCATCACCGACGCGGCGATGTTGAACTTCAACGTCGATCCGCCGGCGCCCTACTGCGACAACACGCGCGGCATGGTGTTCGCCGAGCACGAGGGCTCGTTCCTCGTCGGGGTGGCTGCCGCCCTCAAGAGCGAGACCGGCAAGATCGGCTTCATCGGTGGTGTGAGCGGCATCGGGCTCATCGAGCGCTTCGAGGCCGGCTACGTGGCCGGTGCCCAGGCCGTGAACCCCGACATCGAGGTCGTCGTCGAGTACATCTCGGAGTTCCCCGACTTCGCCGGGTTCGGGTCGCCGGACCGTGGTCGTGAGATCGCGTCGGCCATGTACGGCGAAGGGGCGGACATCGTCTACTCGGCCGCCGGCCTGTCCGGCTCGGGAACCCACCTCGCCGCCAAGGACTTCTCCGAGGCGGGCGACTCGAAGGTGTGGAGCATCGGTGTCGACTCCGACGAGTACCTCACGGCCGACGAAGCCGTGCGGGACTGGATCCTGACGTCGATGCTCAAGCGGGTGGACGTGGCGGTGTTCAACGCCATCATCGACCACCTCGAGGGCAACTTCACCGCCGGTCCGGTCGAGTACAACCTGGCGCAAGGCGGCGTCGGTTACTCGACCTCGGGCGGGTTCATCGACGACATCACCGATCAGATCGACGACTTCGCCGATCAGATCATCTCGGGCGCCATCACGGTTCCCACCGAGCCGTGATCCGCTAGAGAGCACGCAGAACGAACCGCGCTGAGAACGCGTGGCGGAACGGGACCGGACTAGCATCCGGTCCCGTTCCTTGTTGTGAGGACCTGAGGGAGGACCGTGGCGAACGCGATCGAGTTGATCGGCATCACCAAGCGGTTCCCCGGTGTGGTCGCCAACGACAATGTCTCTCTCACCGTCGCCGAGGGCGAGATCCACGCCATCTGCGGCGAGAACGGGGCCGGCAAGTCGACCCTGATGAAGATCCTCTACGGGATGCAGCAGGCGGACGAGGGTCGCATGCTGGTCAACGGCGAAGAGGTCTCGTTCAAATCCCCGTCCGATGCGATCGCCCGCGGCATCGGCATGGTCCATCAGCACTTCATGCTTGCCGACCAGCTGACCGTGCTCGAGAACGTGATCCTCGGTGATGAGCCGATGCGGAGCCTGGGCCGGATCGACTTCGACGAGGCGCACCGGCATCTGGAGGAGGTCAGCGACGCCTATGGGCTCGACGTCCACCCCGACGAGTTGGTCGAGTCGCTGGCCGTGGGCGAGCAACAGAGGGTCGAGATCATCAAGGTGCTCTTTCGGGGCGCCAGGATCCTGATCCTCGACGAGCCCACCGCGGTGCTCGTGCCCCAGGAAGTCGAGGAGTTGTTCCGCAACCTGCGGGAGCTGCGTGACGGCGGCTCGACCATCCTCTTCATCGACCACAAACTGGAGGAGGTACTGGCGATCGCCGACACGATCACCGTCCTCCGAGGTGGCAAGACCGTCGCCACCGTCAAGCCCGAGGACGTGACGGCGGCTGATCTGGCCGAGCTGATGGTGGGATCCGAGCTGCCGACTCCCGACACCACCGAATCGACCGTGACCGACGAGGTGGCGGTGTCGGTCAAGGGCATCACGGTGCTCGACGAAGATGGCCGGCCGGCTGTGGACGACGTGTCGTTCGAGGTGCACCGTGGCGAGATCCTCGGCATCGCCGGCGTGGAGGGGAACGGCCAGTCGGAGCTCATCGATGCCCTCGTCGGCACGAGAGCCGTGGATGCCGGCTCGATCGAGATCAAGGGAGTCGACGTCGCCGATCAGGACGTCCGCGAGCGGCGCGAGGCGGGCCTCGCCTACGTGCCCGAGGATCGCCATCGTGAGGGCCTGCTGCTGGTCGCCCCGCTCTGGGAGAACTCGGCACTCGGTCACCAGACGCGGCGGCCTTTCGTCAATGGCATCTGGTTCGACCGAGCCGGCGCTCGTGAGCGGACCGAGGAGATCCGGAGGGAGTTCGACGTACGGACGCCGAATGTCGACGTCGCCGCCCATGCCCTGTCTGGCGGGAATCAGCAGAAGCTGGTCGTGGGCCGCGAGATGGCGTCTGACCCCGAGCTCCTCATCGCCGCTCACCCGACCCGAGGCATCGACGTCGGGGCGCAGGCGGCGGTGTGGGAGGACTTGCGGGACGCCCGGGCGGCCGGCATGGCCACCGTGCTCGTCTCGGCCGACCTCGAGGAGCTCATCGGCCTGTCCGACACGATCGTGGTGATGCTGCGCGGCAAGCTCGTGGCGACGCTCGATCCGGCGACCGTGACGCCGCGGGACCTGGGCAGCTACATGACCGGAGCGGCGCTCGACGAAGGTGCCGCATGAACGGAGTCGGCAGGAGGATCGCGCTGGCGATGGCGGCACCGACGATCGCCGTCGTGTTCGCCCTCGCCCTGTCGTCGATCGTGCTCGTGATCTCCGGGAGCAGCCCGCTGACGGCCTACGCCGACATGATCAGCAACGGGGGACGTCTCGAGACGATCGTCGACATGTTGAACCGGGCGACGCCGCTGTACCTCTCGGGGCTGGCTGCGGCCATCGGTTTCCGGATGAACTTGTTCAACATCGGCGTCGAGGGCCAGTACATCCTGGCGGGTTTCTTCGCAGCGGTCGTCGGCGCCCACCTCGTCCTGCCCGGAGCCCTGCACATCATCATGATCGTCCTCGTCGCGATGGTGGTCGGATCGCTGTGGTCCGGCCTCGCCGGATGGCTCAAGGTGGCCAGGGGCATCAACGAGGTCATCTCCACGATCATGCTCAACTTCATCGCCATCACGGGCATCGTGGCGTGGCTCTCGGTCGAACTGCGAGACGGGCCGCTGACCCCGAACTCGGGAACCAAGCTCATTCCGGAATCCGGGCGCATGCCCGATCTCAACGGGTTCGTCGAGATCTTCACGAGAGACATCTCCGGCGGTCGCGAGCTCTCGGGGGTGCTGCTCCTGGCCATCGCAGCGGGCATCGTCTTCCACCTGTTCGTCAATCGAACGCGCTTGGGCTTCGACCTGCGAGCCAGTGGCTACAACCCGTTCGCGGCCCGAGCCGGTGGTGTGAACTCCGATCGGATGATCATCGTCGCCATGTTCTACGGCGGCGCGATGGCCGGCCTGGTCGGGTTGGTGGACGTGCTCAGCCGTCACTATCGGTACGACGC
>JBPEXB010000280.1:0-2472 GCA_052032125.1 Acidimicrobiia bacterium | reverse complement strand
CAGCATTGGGAAGACGGTGTCCGCACCCACCTCGGCGTTGCGTGCCACGGGTTCCCGAACCTGTTCTTCCTCTACGGACCGCAGAGCCCATCGGGGTTCTGCAACGGCCCCACCTGCGCCGAAATGCAAGGCGAGTGGTTGACCGACGTGATCGTGTCGCTACGGGACAGCGGCCACGCTCGCATCGAGGCCAAGGCCGCCGCCGAGACCGCATGGCGCGACCAGGTGGAGCTCATCGCCTCCCTCAGCCTGTTCCCCCGGGCCGACTCCTGGTACATGGGCGCCAACATCCCGGGCAAGCGGCGCGAGATGCTGAACTGGCCCGGAGGGCTACAGCTGTACGTGGAACAGTGCCGCAACGAAGCGCAGAGTGGCTATCCGGGATTCGATCTCGCTGGGCCGTCCGCATCGGAGTTCGCCTCGTGAACGCGTTGGGTAGATGGTGCTACCGCAACCGTCGACGGGTCGTCGCGATGTGGTTGGTCGCCGTGCTCGCGCTGTTGCTTGCGGGCAACGCGTGGGGAGGGGAGTTCGAGAACGACTTCAGGGTTGCAGACTCAGAATCTCAAGAGGCATTTGATCGTCTGCGGACCTCGTTCCCGGCCTTCGCCGGCGATCCGATCAGTTTCGTCTTCCGCTCCGACCTGGGTATTGACGATCCCACCGCGCGGTCGGAGGTCGAGGCCGTGTTGACCGAGATCGCGGCGGAGCCCGGCGTCATGGAGGTGGTGTCGCCGTACACGGGTCTCGCCCTGGTGGACGAGGAACGACGGACCGCTGTCGCACAGGTTCGCATGGTCGACTTCGGGCCCGACGTCGACGCTGGCCTCGTCCAACGACTCATCGACCGTGCCGATCGCCTGTCGGCGGTCGACGGCCTCGAAGCCGCCGTGGGAGGCCCGACGGTGATGTTCGCAGAGACGGAACAGCCGGGCTCCCGCGAGGGGGTCGGCGTCCTGCTGGCGCTGCTGGTCCTGCTCCTGACCTTCGGGTCGCTCGTCGCGGCGGGGCTCCCGATCGTCGTCGCGCTCGGGGGCCTCGGCGCCGGCATGGCCGGGATCGCGATCCTCACCAGATTCATCTCCGTGTCCACCTTCGCCCCGGGACTGGCGGCGATGATCGGTCTCGGCGTCGGGATCGACTACGCCTTGTTCATCGTCACGCGCTATCGCCAGGGCCTCGACGAGGGTCGGCCGCGCAACGAGGCCGTGGAGATCGCCGTCGGCACGGCGGGTCGGGCGGTGGTGTTCGCGGGGGCGACGGTCGTGATCTCACTGCTCGGGATGTTGCTCATCGGCGTGTCGATGGTCGTCGGTCTGGCCGTCGCCGCCGCCTTCGCAGTCAGTTGTACCGTCGTTGCTGCCGTGACCTTGTTGCCAGCCGTCCTCGGATTCGTCGGTGACCAGATCGACCGCTTCGCAGTCCGTCGGACGACTGTCCCCTCCGATGACACCGCGTGGCATCGTTGGGGGCGAGCGATCCAGCGGCGCCCTGTTCCCGCGATGATCGGGGCACTGATCCTGTTGCTGGCGTTGTCCGCTCCCGCCCTCGGTCTCCAACTCAGCGGACCACACTTCGGCGGCGGCCCCGAGTCCCAGAGCAGCCGTCGTGCGTACGATCTCATCACTGAGTCGTTCGGTGTCGGCTACAACGGTCCCCTGCTGCTGGTGGTCGACCGCGAGGTACCTGGCGCCACGGACGATCTGGCGGCAGCCCTCGCTCAGCGGGTGACCGAGGTGCCCGGCATCGAGGTCGTGTTCCCGGAGTTGAGGAGTCCCGACGGCGGCCTCGGGGTCCTCGTCGCGATCCCGACGTCGGCGCCGCACGACCTCGAGACGCAGACGCTGGTCCGCGACCTGCGCTCCGACGTGATCCCTGAGATCACGGGTGCCGCGCCCGGTGCCGTTTCGGTGTCCGGCGTCACCGCGCTCTTCGCCGACATGGCCGATCTCCTGAATCGCCGGCTTCCCGTGTTCATCGGAGTCGTGATCGGCATGTCCTTCTTGTTGCTCACGGCTGTCTTCCGGTCGGTACTCGTCCCGGTGAAGGCCGCAGTGTTGAACCTGCTGTCCATCAGCGCGGCGTACGGCGTCGTGGTCATGGTGTTCCAATGGGGGTGGGGCGCCGGTCTGATCGGCGTCGACCGACCCGGCCCGATCATGGCGTTCATCCCGATGATGTTGTTCGCCATCCTGTTCGGGCTGTCGATGGACTACGAGGTCTTCCTGTTGTCTCGCGTGCGGGAGGAATACGACCGCACCGGCGACAACGCCACCGCAGTGGTCGACGGCCTCGCCGCCACCGGACGGGTCATCACGGCGGCAGCAACCATCATGGTCTTGATCTTCTCGTCGTTCGTGCTCGGCGACGACCCGATCATCAAGACGTTCGGCCTCGGCCTCGCCGTGGCCGTACTGGTGGATGCGACGGTCGTGCGGATGATCCTCGTGCCCGCCACCATGGAGCTCCTCG
>JBPEXB010000028.1:0-23759 GCA_052032125.1 Acidimicrobiia bacterium | reverse complement strand
CTTCGTGACCTGAGCGCCAGTACCCAGTACTGAGTCTCCGGTACTCGGTACTGAGAACCGTCCAGGCGGGGTGCCGCCCACGCTCTCCACACCGATCGTCATGGCTCTGCGCGACGTGCTTCCTCTCACTTGGACCGAATCGGACGGGCGCGCCCACGTCGGCGGTGTGCCGCTCGGAGCCGTCGCCGAGCGCTACGGGACGCCGGCCTACGTGTTCGACGTCGCCCACCTCCGGCGGCGGTTCGACGAGTTCACCGAAGCGCTGGACGGGATCGGGGCGCCCGTCTACGCCACCAAGGCCTTCTTGTGCACCGCGCTGGCCGAGCTGCTGGCCCAGGTCGGCTGGTGGGCCGATGTCGTGTCGCTCGGTGAAGCCGAGAACGCTCACCGAGGCGGGGTTCCTCCCGAGAAGCTGATCCTGCACGGCAACCTCAAGACCGACGCCGAGATCGCCCTCGCGGTGCGGGGAGAGGTGGCCATCGTGGTCGTCGACTCGCTGGGAGAGATCCGCCGACTCTCGGCGGCGGCGCGTGCGGCCGGCGCGGTCGTCGACGTGATGCTGCGTCTCAACGAGGACGTCGACCTGGCGACCCATCCGAAGGTCCTCACGTCGGGGGACGAGGCCAAGTTCGGGCTCGTCCCGACCCAGGCGAGCGAGGCAGTGGCCCTCGTCGACCGCGACCCGCACCTCCGGCTGCGGGGCGTCCATCTGCACGTCGGCAGTCAGGCCACCGACCCGGAGTTGTACGGGGTGCTGGTCGAACGACTCGTCGAGTTCGTGGCCACGCATCGAACAGCCTTCTCCGTCGCCCCGGTCCTGCTCGATGTCGGGGGCGGGGTGGCCTCGCCCTATCTGCGCGACGACCCGGTGATCGAGCCGGCGCAAGTTGGGGCGGCGATGGCGAAGGCGCTGGCGGAGGCGGACGCCGAGGGCCGCATCGGCTCCGTGGAGCTCATGCTCGAGCCGGGTCGGGCCGTGGTCGCCAACGCCGGCGTGCTGCTCTACCGGGTGGGGGTTCGCAAGCCCCTCCCGTCCGGTGGCGAGCTGCTGTCGCTCGACGGCGGCATGACCGACAACCCTCGGCCGGCGCTGTACGGCTCGCAGTACGAGTTGCTGGCGGTCGAGCGACTCGACGATCCGGCCGACACACCGTTCCGGGTGTTCGGGCGCATGTGCGAATCGGATGTGATGCTCGACCAGGTCCGCATGCCCGGTGACATCGCCGAGGGCGAGGTCGTGGCGATGCCGGCTGCCGGCGCCTACACGTTCTCCATGTCGTCCCGCTACAACGGCATCCGGCGCCCTCCGGTCCTCTTCGTGGAGGACGGGATCGTCCGGGAGGTGGTCGAGCGCGAGACCCTGGAGCACGTATTGGCGGGCGAGCTGACCCTCGGAGCCGCGGAGGCGTGGTCGTACACTCCCGGCGACGAGCAGGAGTGACGATGCGAGTCGGAGTCGGTTTTCTCGGTGCGGGAACGGTGGGCAGTGCGCTGCTGCACCGTCTCGTGGACGAATCCGAGGCCATCGCTGCCAAGACCGGCCTGGAGCTGGAGGTGCGAGGGGTGGCCGTGCGCGACCTCGCCAAGGCCCGCGCCTTCGAGATTCCCGGTGACCTCCTCACGGACGACCCCGCCGTCGTGGTCGACGATCCCCAGGTGCAGATCGTGGTCGAGGTCATGGGCGGCCTCGAGCCGGCCGGCGACCTCGTGCTCAGGGCGCTGGAGTCCGGGAAGGCGGTCGTGACCGCCAACAAGGAGCTGGTGGCGGCGCGTGGCAGCGAGTTGATCGCCGCCGCCGAGAAGGCCGGTGTCTCTCTGCTCTTCGAAGCGGCCGTGGGGGGCGGCATCCCCATCATCCGACCGCTCTCCGAGTCACTGGCGGGCGAGACGATCTCGTCGGTCCTCGGCATCGTCAACGGGACGACCAACTTCATCCTCACCGAGATGGTGGAGCACGGCCGGCCCTACGACGATGTGCTGGCCGAGGCCCAGGCGCTCGGCTACGCAGAGGCCGATCCGACCGCCGACGTCGGCGGTGGCGACGCCGCCTCGAAGTGCGCCATCCTCGCCAGCCTGGCGTTCGGCACGTGGGTGGCGGGAGAGCAGGTGCATCGGGAAGGCATCGAAGGGCTCGCGACCGAGGACATCGCCTTCGCCAGGAGCCTCGGCTACGTCCCCAAGCTGCTGGCCATCGCCGAGCAGACCGCCGGCGGGATCTCGGTGCGCGTGCACCCTGCCCTCGTCCCCGAACAGCACCCGCTGGCGGCCGTGCGAGGAGCCACCAACGCCATCTTCGTGTCGGGCCCGTCGATCGGTGAGCTCTTGTTCACCGGCCCGGGCGCCGGAGGCGACCCCACCGCCACTGCGGTGCTGGGCGACGTGATCGTGGCCGCACGAGAGCGGTTGGCCGGCACGGCCGTGCAGTCGCGGATCCGCTTCGCGCCCGGCACCGTGACGAGCTTCGAAGACGCGAACACCAAGTGGTACCTGCGGTTGATCGTGCAGGACCGGCCCGGGGTGCTGGCCGAGGTGGCGGCCCGGTTCGGCGAGCACGACGTGTCGATCAAATCGGTCTGGCAGGACGGCCAGGGAGAGTCGGCCACTCTGCTGCTGGTGACCCACGACGCGCGGGAGGGCGACCTGCAGGCCGCCGCCGAAGCGTTGCGATCGCTCGACGTGGTCTCCGACGTGGCCGCCGTCCTGCGGGTCCAGAGCGACGAGCCCTGAGCCCGTGACGGATCCCGTCCGGCTCACCTCGACGCGGGGAGACGGCCGCACGGTCGGCATGGCCGACGCGATCCTCGCCGGCTTGGCATCCGACGGCGGGCTGTTCGTGCCGATCGAGTGGCCTCGACTGCCTGTCGACTCGCCAGGAGCCGACACGCGGTTCGCCGATGTCGTCACCCGCGTGGTGGGCCCTTTCGTCGGCGAGCTGCTGCCGGAGGACGAGCTCCGCGCCACGGCGGTCGAGGTGTTCGCTCGTTTCGACCATCCGGATGTCGCGCCGATCGTTCCCCTCGATCACGACCTGTATCTCATGGAGCTCTTCTGGGGGCCCACGCTGGCCTTCAAGGACTTCGCCATGCAGATGCTGGGGCGCCTGTTCGACCGGGCGCTGGCGAGCAGTGGAGGCCGTGCCACGATCATCGGGGCCACCTCAGGGGACACGGGCTCGGCGGCGCTGGAGGCGTTTCGGGACCGGGAGCGGGTCGACGTGGTGATGCTGTATCCGGCCGGGCGGACGACCGAGGTGCAGCGCCGGCAGATGACGACCATCGAGTCCGCCAACGTGCACGCAGTGGCGGTCGACGGCACCTTCGACGACTG
This sequence comes from Acidimicrobiia bacterium, assembly GCA_052032125.1. Taxonomy (GTDB): domain Bacteria; phylum Actinomycetota; class Acidimicrobiia; order Spongiisociales; family Spongiisociaceae; genus JBPEXB01. The sequence continues at coordinate 20,432 of JBPEXB010000028.1, read as the reverse complement.
CCAGGACCTCGTGAAGGCGGCCTTCGCCGACGAGGCGTTGCGCGAGGACCTGGCGCTCTCGACCGCCAACTCGATCAACTTCGGCCGCCTGCTCACCCAGTTCGCCTATTACGTGTGGGCCACCCAGCGCCTCGGCTCGCGCCTGTCGTTCGCGGTGCCCAGCGGCAACTTCGGCAACGTCTACTCGGGCTACGCCGCCGCCGCCATGGGGGCGCCGATCGAGCGGCTCATCGTGGGCAGCAACCAGAACAACGTGCTGCATGGGTTCTTCGAGGAGGGCCGGCTCCGCCTGGGGCCGGTGGTGCCGACGATCACCCCGTCGATGGACATCCAGGTCCCGTCCAACCTCGAGCGCCTCCTGTACGACCTCCTCGGCCGGGACGGGTCGCGGGTGACCGAGGTCGTGCGGGTCTTGCGTTCCGAGGGGACGGTGGACGTGCCGCACGGCCCGGCGTCGGCGTCGTTCGTGTCGGAGTGGTACGACGACGACGCCACGCGGGTGATCATGGCCGACGTGTACCGGGCCACCGGTCGAGTGGTGGACCCCCACACCGCCATCGGCATCGGGGCTGCTCGGGCGTCCGGAGTGGAGGGGCCCATCGTGTGCCTCGGCACGGCGCATCCGGCCAAGTTCCCCGGCGCGGTGACCGAGGCGGTGGGCGAGCCCGTCCCGCTGCCGGATCGGCTCTCCGACCTGCTGGAGCGCCCCGAGCGGTCGGTCACGATCGGCGCCGATCTGGGGGCCTTCGCCGAGCTGATCCGGAGCCGATCGCGGATCGCGTGACCATCCGGCCGGATGAGGTGACCTTGCGTTCGCAGCCGCATCGGTTATCATTCCCCACGTTCCCCGCAAGAGCTGCCGGGGGACACCACCACCCATTCGGTTCGAACCGCTCGGTCGAGCACCGTGCAATGCAGGTTGCTGCACGTTACGTGCAGGGTGACCGCCAAGCCCGAACCGGACACAGGTGGCCGTCTCTGAAAGAACCATCTCTTCAGGGAAATGCTGGCAGGGCGACACCGGTCTCTTCGAGGCCGCGCCGCCCGCCACGATCGACACGCGGATCCCGCATGGAGGGAGCCAGATGACCACCCGATCAGAGCTTCAAGCGAAGACGATCAAGGATCTCCGAGAGATCGCCGGCGCCGTCGGCATCGAAACCGACGGATTGCAGAAGGCGAAGCTCATCGACGCCATCATGGGCGCCGACGGCTTCGACGGCGCGGCCGGAGCTCCACCGGTGGACTTGCCAGACACGGTCACCAAAACCCCCAAGTCTTCGGAGAACGGAGCCGAAGACTCTGAGACTGCACCTGACCTGACCGCATCGGACGACGAGTCCGAGACAGCATCCGAAGTGGACGCCGGAGCGGCCAGTGAGACGTCGGACGCCGATGAGGCGTCGGACCAGGCCGACGAGATGCCTTCGAAGGATGGCGGTTCAGGCGGTCAGTCGAAGGGAAACCGTGACCGAGACGGCGGTGGCGATCGTGAGGGCGGAGGGAACCGCAACCGCAATCGCAATCGCAACCGCCGTGGTCGTGGTGGCAACCGCGAGCAGCAGGTGCCGGACGGCCCGCTCGAGGAGCGCCAAGGCATCCTCGACATCCTCCCCGAGGGCTATGGCTTCCTTCGCTGCGACGGCTACCTGCCCAGCGAGAAGGACGTCTACGTCTCGGCCAGCCAGATCCGCAAGTTCGGCTTGCGCAAGGGCGACGTCATCAGCGGCCCGATCCGCCCGCCCCGCAGCCAGGAGAAGTTCCCGGCGCTGACCCGGATCGACTCCAACAACGGCATGACGCCGGAGGACGCTCGCAAGCGCAAGAAGTTCGCCAACCTCACGCCGCTGTTCCCCGACGTGCGACTGCGGCTCGAGGTCGACGACAAGCCGGCGGAGACGCTGACCCGCATCATCGACCTGATCGCTCCGATCGGGAAGGGCCAGCGTGGCCTGATCGTCTCGCCGCCCAAGGCGGGCAAGACCACGGTGCTCAAGGAGATCGCCCAGGCGATCACCACCAACAACCCCGAGTGCCACCTGATGGTGGTGCTGGTCGACGAGCGGCCCGAAGAGGTCACCGACATGCAGCGATCGGTCAAGGGCGAGGTCATCTTCTCGACCTTCGACCGCCCTGCCGACGAGCACACCCAGGTGTCGGAGCTGGCCATCGAGCGTGCCAAGCGCCTGGTCGAGATGGGAACCGATGTGGTGATCCTGCTGGACTCGATCACGAGGCTGGCTCGGGCCCACAACCTCTCGACGCCGGCCTCCGGCCGCATCCTGTCGGGTGGCGTGGATTCGACCGCCCTGTACCCGCCGAAGCGGTTCTTCGGTGCGGCTCGCAACATCGAGGAGGGCGGCAGCCTCACGATCCTGGGTACGGCCCTGGTCGAGACCGGGTCGAAGATGGACGAGGTGATCTTCGAAGAGTTCAAGGGCACCGGCAACATGGAGCTGCGCCTCGATCGCAAGCTGGCCGACAAGCGGGTGTACCCGGCGATCGACATCGCCTCGTCCGGCACCCGTCGTGAAGAGCTGTTGTTCGACCCCAACGAGCTCCAGCAGGTCTGGAAGCTGCGTCGAGTCCTCCTGGCCCTCGAGCCCGGGGCGGCACTCGAGTTGCTCATCGACCGCCTGAAGTCCTCGAAGTCGAACGCCGAGTTCCTCACCGAGGTCGCCAAGACGGGCAACTGACAGGGCGGAGGCGGCCGGCGGACTGCTCGTACGCCCGTGCCATAATCTGCAACAACCTTCGACCCACAGTGGTCTGCGAGTAGGAGAGAACGGTGAAAGCTGAGATCCACCCCAATTACCGGTACGTCGTGTTCCAGGACACGTCGTCGGATTTCGCCTTCTTGACGCGCTCGACCATCGAGACCAGCGACACCATCGAGTGGGAGGACGGCGAGACCTACCCGCTCGCCAAGGTCGAGATCTCCAGCGCCAGCCACCCGTTCTTCACCGGCAAGCAGAAGCTGGTCGACACCGGAGGCCGCGTCGAGCGCTTCCAGAAGCGGTACGGCAAGCTCGCCGGAAGCGGTGACGCCCCCGCCGAATCCTGAACCGCGGCTGGTTGAGCGGCTGTGGCTCGTCCCCCCGGCGCCGCGGTAGGCGGTCAAGCAGTCATCGAGGGCGTCATGATGCGGGCGCCGGCCGGTTGGGCGGTGGCGGTCCGCACGCCTGAAGGCGGCATCGAGGCCCAAGCCCACCAACTGCCTCGCCTGTCGGCGCGCTCGAACCTCGCCAAGGTCCCGTTCATCCGCGGAGTTCTGGTGCTGATCGAGAGCTTGAGCCTCGGGTTCCGGGCGCTCTCGTGGTCGGCGCAGCGGGCGGTGGGCGAGGACGAGGAGCCTCTCACCTCCCGCCAGATCGCCGGCTCGATGGCGATCGCCCTGGTGTTCTTCCTCGGCATCTTCATGGTGCTGCCGCTGGTGGCCGCCCGCCTGGGCGGGTTCGATGCCGACAGCGTGATCTTCCATGTCATCGAGGCGATCGTGCGCATCGGCCTCTTCGTCGGCTACATCTGGTTGATCGGCCGCTCCGAGGAGATCGGGCGGGTGTTCGCCTATCACGGCGCCGAGCACATGACCATCCACGCCTACGAGGCGGGTGATCCGCTCGGTGTCGAGCAGATCAAGCGGTACCGGCCGGAGCACCCTCGGTGCGGGACGAGCTTCCTCCTCATCGTCATGATCACTGCCGTGATCGTGTTCACGATCGTCGGCGGACTGCCCTGGTACCTGCTGGTGGCGAGCCGCATCGTCCTCATTCCGGCGATCGCCGGCATCTCGTACGAGATCCTCAAGCTCGGCGGATCTCGGGTGGACAGCCTTTTCGGCAGGATCCTCACCGCTCCCGGCCTGTGGCTGCAGCGGCTCACGACCCGCCAGCCCGAGGAGCCGATGATCGAGGTGGCGGTCACCTCGCTCCTCCACGCGCTCACCGACGACGAGGTGAGCGAGGTGAAGGAGAGAGGGCCGATCGCCCCCGAGGCTCTGAGCGCGTACGGGGGCTGAGGTGGCTGCCCTCGACCAGCAGCTGGTGGCGCGCCTCGACGAGATCGCCGAGACGTTCGGAGAGGTCGAGACGGAGCTCGCCGACCCGGACGTGCTCGCCGATCCGAGCCGCTACGCCGATGTGAGCCGCCGCTACGCAGAGCTCCGGGGCATCGTCGCCGACTTCGAGGCGATGAAGCAGGCTCACCGGGACGCCGAGGAGGCCGCCGAGCTGGCCGAGGCCGAGGCCGACGAGGACATGATCACGGAATTCCGTGCCCTGGCCGAGGAGCGGTCCGCCGAGGTCGCCCGCCTCGAGGAGTCTCTCCAGCTGGCGCTCGTGCCGAAAGACCCCAACGACGACAAGGACGTGATCATCGAGGTGCGAGCGGCGGCCGGCGGAGACGAAGCGGCCATCTGGGCGGGCGATCTGCTGCGGATGTACCAGCGCTTCGCCGAGCTCAACCAGTTCGCCACCGAGCCCATCGACACGTCGGAGTCGGAGGCGGGCGGTTTCTCGATGGTCACCTTCGCCGTCAAGGGCCAGGGAGCCTTCTCGAAGTTCAAGTACGAGGCGGGGGTGCATCGCGTGCAGAGGGTCCCGAAGACCGAGTCGCAGGGGAGGGTCCACACCTCGACGGCGACCGTGGCCGTGATGCCAGAGGTCGAGGAGGTGGAGATCGAGATCGATCCGGCGGACGTGAAGATCGATACGTACCGCTCCTCCGGGCCTGGCGGCCAGTCGGTCAACACGACCGACTCGGCGGTTCGCCTCACGTACCTGCCCACAGGGCTCGTCGTGACCTGCCAGGACGAGAAGTCGCAACTCCAGAACAAGGAGAAGGCGTTTCGGGTGTTGCGAGCCCGGCTCTACCAGGAGCAACTCGAGTCCCAGCAGGCGGAGCTGGCCGACAGCCGCCGCTCGCAGATCGGGAGCGGCGACCGGTCGGAGAAGATCCGCACCTACAACTACAAGGACCAGCGGGTCACCGATCACCGCATCGGCTTGACGATCAAGCGGTTGCCCCAGATCCTCGAGGGCGACCTGCAGGACCTGGTCGAGGCCCTGACCGCCGAGGAAACCGCTCGGCGGCTCCAGCAAGGCGACTGACGCATGCTGGTCATCGTGCGCTTCCCCGCCGATGCCGGTGTCGACGTCGCACAGGTGGAGGAAGCGGTCCAGGGGTGTGTCGGGAGAGGAGGATCGGTGATCGGGGCGTCGCCGTCCTCGATCGACGTGGAGGTCCTCGAGCCCGCCGAAGTGCGACCGATGATGCAGGCGCTGTCGGCGTCGCTGCGGGAGATGGGGCTGCCCGACGGCTGCCACTTCGACATCCCCTCGTCCGGACAGCGCTTCGGCATCCACGACTTCTGATGCGGCTCCTCACCAAGGCGCAGCTGCGCCGCCGCTTGATCGTCTTCGCGGCGATGACGCTGGGGTTCACGGTGGCGGTGTGGGCGACCGAGCTGACCATCACCGCCTACGACGGCATCACGGGCTGGGCGGCGTTCGCGGCGCTCCTCGCCACGCTGTCGTTCCTCTCCTTGCTGCGCTGGCGGGCGGCGGCCGCCGACGAGTCGCAGGAGGATTGGCAACCGGCGCTGATGCTGCGAGTACTCGGCGGCGGACTGGGCTTCCAGGTCGGCGTGATCGGCTACTTCGTCTCCAACGACGTCGTGGCGGCCAGCGTGGGGTGTGCGGGATTCCTCTTCGTGCTCGGCTACGCCATGGCGACGAGCGGGTCACTGTCGTACGCGGTGGCCGTCTGATGGGAAGGCCGGCGGCGGACACCCGCCTGCTGCTGTCCCGCTCCGGTCTCGAGCGTCACGAGGCCGCCCGGCTGCTCGGGCTGGTCACCGGCCACTCGCGCCGCGAGATCGTCAGCGGGGTTCCCGTTGCCGGCGACGAGCAGGAACGGTTCGAGGCCCTGGTGAACAGGCGCAAGGCGGGCGAGCCTCTTCAATATCTCGAGGGAACCGCCGCCTTCGGGCCGATCGAGGTGCTCGTCGACTCGCGGGTGCTCGTGCCCCGACCGGAGACCGAGCAGCTGTGGGAACGCGCCATGGCCATCGTCGCGGGTATCGGAGCGCCCAACGTCGTCGACCTGTGCACCGGATCGGGGTGCCTGGCGCTGGCGACCAAGCACCTGCGTCCCGACGCTCGCGTGGTGGCCACGGACGTCTCGGCCGACGCAGCATCGGTTGCCGTCGAGAATGCCGGCCGGCTGGGCCTCGACGTCGACGTCCGGGTGGGTGACCTCTTCGAGGCGCTGCCCGCCGATCTGTTGGGCCGCGTCGACCTGGTGGTGGCGAACCCGCCCTACGTGTCCGAGCCCGCCTGGGAGACGCTCCCGGCCGACGTGCGCGATCACGAACCGCGCCTGGCCCTGGTGGCCGGGATCGACGGACTCGACGTCGTGCGGGCGATCGCGGCAGGCGTGGTCGATTGGCTCGCACCACGAGGAGCCGTCGTCATGGAGATCGGCGAAGACCAGGCCGACGCGGTGCGTCACCTCTTCGAGGATTGGAGCGCTGAGATCGAGACCGATCTGTCAGGTCGCCCACGGATGCTCGTCGCCATGAGGCGGCCATGAACTCGGCTGCGGTGAACGGGGCGGTGGAAGCGATCGCTCGCGGCGCCGTCGTCGGGGTTCCCACCGACACGGTGTACGGACTGGCTGCCGATCCCCAGTGCGAAGCGGCCGTCGAAGCCATCTTTCAGATCAAGGGCCGCCCCGCCTCGCTGTCGCTGGTCGTACTGGCCTCGGACGTCGACGAGGTGGCGTCGCTCGTTGCACTGGACGACCGGGCTCGCGCCCTGGTCGAACCTCACTGGCCGGGGGCGTTGACCGCCGTGCTCCCGATGCTGCACGAGATGGCGCCCGGTGTGGGTGACCGGAGCCGCGGCACGCTGGCGGTACGGGTGCCCGACCACGGTGAGCTGCGATGGCTGCTCTCCATGACCGGGCCGCTGGCCGTGACGAGCGCCAACAGGTCGGGCGAACCGCCGGTGGTCGATGCGCACGCGGCGCGAGCGCTCTTCGGTCCGCAGGTGGCCGTCTACCTCGAGGGAACCAGTCCTGGGGGTGTCGCCTCGACGGTCGTCGACGTGACAAGCGATCCCCCGGTGACGCTGCGCAAAGGGCCGGTCGTCCTCGGCTAGCCCGACGAGTCGTCAGCGGCGTGCGGCCGCCCGGGGGCCCGAAAAGGGGCAGCGCCCGAGGTCAGGGCAGTCCTCGGGCGCTGACCGAGAACGCATGGCGTAGGCACGGTTCTCGGGAACTCTGTGGTGGTGACTTACGACTCGTCCTCGTCCTCGTCGCCGTCGCCGTCGTCGTCGTCTGAGTCGTCGTCGTCTGAGTCGTCGTCGTCTGAGTCGTCGTCGGCATCGTCGTCGTCGTCCGACGCGGCGGCGTCGCCGTCGTCGTCCGAGTCGTCCGTGTCGTCGTCATCGTCCTGGTCGTCGGAACCGTCCTCGTCGCCGTCGTCGTCCGAGTCGTCCGTGTCGTCGTCCTGGCCGTCGTCGGAGTCGTCCTGGTCGTCGTCGCCGTCGTCGTCCTGATCGTCGCTGTCGTCGTCCTGGTCGTCGTCGGACTCGGTGGTGTCGGTGACACCGTCGTCCTCGGTGTCATCCAGGTCGTCGGTGTCGTCGAGGTCGGTGTCGGCGTCGGTCTCCTCACCGTGCTCATCGTCCTGGTCGTCCACCAGCACGCCGTCCTCGTCGTCGTCGTCGGCCGTGGGGAGATCGATGCCCACCACCGCCGCCACGCTGGCGACGGCGTTCTGGGCCGGGCCAGGGAGTGCCTCGGCAGCCGCCAGGCCACCGATGCTGACCATGATGACCACCGCTGCGGCGGCTGCTCGAGCCAACCCACTGCGGACGAGATTCTGGGCGAAGGTCTGCTCGGTCTGCACGGCTGCGATCGTCGGGGTCAGGGCCGTGGCGGCGGCCGCCGCGTCGATGTGACCGGCGCGCACAGCCGGGTCGACGCTCAGCTCGAGGCCGGCCAGGATCTCGAGCGCCTCGGTGACGTCGGGCGGGAGATCTTCGAAGATCGGATCGTTGGTCATGTCGCCTGAGTAACCGTCGGAGGAGCCCATCGCGTTACGCCTCATCACCGAATTTCTCACGGAGCGCGCGCATCGCTCGATGCTGCAGCGCCCGGACGCCGCCGGAGCTCCGGCCCAGCGCATGGGCCACTTGGGCGACCGACATGCCGGCCAGCACCCGCATCAGCACCACGTCCCGTTGTTCCTCGGTCAGCTCGTCCAGCAGATGCATGGCGGCCTTGAGCTCCAGCGCTTCCAAGGCGTCGTCCTCGGCAGTCGCCGGGGTGCTGGGGTCGTCGGGGAGGGCCGCCAGCTCGAGGTGCGCGGGTCGGCGTGAGCGGCGGCGCCGCTCGTCGATGATGCGGTGGTGGGCGATGGTGAACGCCCACGAGCGGAAGCCTTGCTCGGTCCCGTCGAACTTGGTCAGGTTGCGGGCCAGCTGCAGGAACGTCTCACCGACGATGTCGTCGGCGTCGTCGGCGCCCCGCATGCGCGCATACGCCTTGAGGCCGCCGGCCAGGCTGTCGTACAGCCTCGTCCAGGCGCGCTGATCGCCATCACGTGCCGCAGCCAGGATGGCATCGAAGGATTCCCCGAACGTGACCACAGCTATCGGTATCGGCTGACCACGCGACCGTTCCTGAGCAGACTCTGCCTACGCCCCGACCGGGGCGGGAGGCGTCATCAGGCGAACGGCTCGATCACCACGCCGCTGAGGGTGATGTCGACGGTTGGCGCCACCGAGTGGATCGCCAGAGCGTCGGCGCCGGTCCCCGTGAAGCCGAACGTGATCGAGCCTTCGGCGTCGACGATCACCTCGATCCACTCGAACGGCCCGTCGCAGCCGTCGTCAGATGTCGCCACCACGATGCGCACCTCTCCGGCCTCGGCCGGCAGGAACCCGACCGGCACGCCGGGTCGATCGAGCAAGACCGTTGTGCTGGCATCCCCCGGATCGACCAAGAGCGCCCGGCGGTCCGGTCCACAGGTGCCCTCGGCGAGGGCGATGACGTCCGGGTAGGCGCCGGTGCCCGAGCCCCCGGCCGGGACCACGACGCTGTCGAGCGGCTCCGGGGAGCTGAAGTGGGCGATGGCGTTGAACTCGCCGCCGGACCCGAGCGCCATGACTCCGTCCTCCAGCTCGATCGGGACGACGTCGACGGTGTGGAGGTGGTAGCGGCCATCTGAGAAGGGATCGTCGGTGTGGTCGGCGACGAAGACGAGCCACCGGGCGTCGTTGCTGAACACCATGTCGGAGATGAGCACCGTCGGTTCGGCGAGTGCCAGCGCCTGGACGGAGTCCCCATCGTTGCCAGAGATCCACACCCCGCTCTGGTCACCCAGTGAGCCCGCGACCGCGATCGTGGTGCCGTCCGGGTGATACGCCGCCCACATGTGGGCATCGAGCGGAGTGAGGGCAGTCGTGGTGCCGCCGTCCACGGAGGTCTTGCTCAGCGCCGGCTCGGTCACGAGGAGGGTCGATGTTCCGGTCGGCCTCGTCCAACCGATCGACACTCCCTGGTCCGGCAGGGCGCTACGGAGGGCGCCGTCAGGTCCGTAGATGGTGCCTTGAGAGAAGAGCACCGCATCGCCCGCCGGGCGCCATTGGAAAGGCTCCGACCTGCCGACCTCGAAGAGACACGTCACCGATCCGTCGGATCCTTGGGCCCACATGCGGCCTTCGCGGATGAACGTGAGTGTGCTGGTCCCCGGCACGACGGACAGCGGGGCGAGGCCCACACAATCGGCCTCCACCACGGGAGGGTTCGTGGTGGAGGACGACGGAGGGGCGCCGCTCGTAGTTGGTGCTGCCGTCGTCGCGACGCTCGTGCCGGCTGTGCCCGCCGTCGACGTGGCGGCAGTGGAGCTCGTCGCCGTCGTGGGCGCCGAGGTGTCGGCCGACGTTCCCGCCCCGCACGCCACTGCCACCAGTCCGAGTGCCGCGGCGAGCACCCACAGGTTCTTCATCGTCATGTCGCCCCTGGCTCCTCGTCGGCGGGAAGCGATCGCGACTCTACGGGACGCGGTACCCTGCCGCGCTGGACCAGGCGGAGGCCATCGATGACGGACATGAGGGCGATCGAAGACACGGACCCGACCGTTGCCGGTCTGATCCGGAGGGATCTGGAGCGGCAGAACACCCACATCCACCTGATCGCGTCGGAGAACTTCGCGTCACCGGCAGTGATGGAGGCGACCGGGTCGATCTTCACCAACAAGTACGCCGAGGGCTACCCCGGGCGGCGCTACTACGAGGGTTGCGAGATCGTCGACGAGATCGAGACCCTGGCCATCGACCGGGCCAAGGCGCTGTTCGGAGCCGAGTACGTCAACGTCCAGCCGCACTCGGGCGCCCAGGCCAACATGGGCGTGTACTTCGCCCATCTCGAACCTGGCGACACGGTGCTCGGCCTGAGCCTCGCCGAGGGCGGTCACCTCACCCACGGGTCGCCCGTCAACTTCTCGGGTCGCCTGTACGACTTCGTGGCGTATGGCGTGGACCGCCAGACCGAGCGCATCGACATGGACGAGGTCCGCGCCAAGGCGCTCGAGCATCGACCCAAGATCGTGCTGGCCGGATACTCGGCCTACTCACGTCACCTCGATTACGAGGCCTTCCGGGCGATCGCCGACGAGATCGGAGCCCTGTTCATGGTCGACGCCGCCCATTTCATCGGGCTGGTCGCCGGCAAGGCCTCACCCAACCCGGTGCCGCTCGCCGACATCGTCACCGCCACCACCCACAAGGCGTTGCGAGGTCCGCGCGGCGGGATGATCATGGCCAAGGAGGAGTTCGGCGCCGGCCTCAACAAGGGTGTGTTCCCGGACATGCAGGGCGGTCCGATCATGAGCCAGATCGCCGGCAAGGCCGTGTGCTTCGAGGAGGCGTCGACAGCGGAGTTCGAGGCCTACGCCACGCAGATCGTCGCCAACGCTGCCGCCATGGCCGACACGTTCGCCGAGCACGGCGTCCGTGTCGTCTCGGGAGGCACCGACAACCACCTCTTGCTGCTCGACATGCGATCGATCGACGACGAGTTGACCGGCAAGGAGGCCGCCACCCTGCTCGACTCGATCGGCATCACGTTGAATCGCAACGGCATCCCCTACGACCCCCGCCCCCCGTTCGTCACCAGCGGGCTGCGGATCGGCACGCCGGGCATCACCACCTGCGGCATGAGGGAGACCGAGGCCTCGGAGGTGGCCGGGTTGATCACCAAGGCGCTGAAGGATCGCGCCGACAGCGCTGCTGTCGATGCGGTGCAGAAGGAGGTGGCCGCACTGGCCGCCGAGTTCCGGCCCTATCCGGAGGGATTCCCCGGGCACGTCTGACCAACGAAAACGCCGCCCCGGAGGTGGGCGGCGCTTCCGGTGGTGGATGCTCGGAAGTCAGTCCGAGCTGTCGGCGGAGTCAGGGCTGTCCACCGAGTCCGGCGAGTCGGGCGAGTCGATCGAGTCAGGCGAATCGGGGGAGTCGATCGAGTCGGGCGAGTCCGGCGAATCGTCCAGCGGGAAGTCGGCCGGATCCAGCGGGTCGGTGCCCGCCTTCACCTCGGCGCCGTCGCCGAAGCCGTCGCCATCGGTGTCGGGGTTGAGCGGGTCCGTGCCGAGCACGTCGATCTCGACACCGTCGCCGATCCCGTCGTCGTCGGTGTCGGCGTCCCGCGGGTCGGTGCTGTGGATGTCGACCTCGTCACCGTCGGTGAGCCCGTCGCCATCGGTGTCAGGCCTGGTCGGATCCGTGCCGAACACCGTCACCTCGTCGCCGTCGGTGAGCCCGTCGCCATCGGTGTCCGGGTTGAGGGGGTCGGTGCCCGCGTCCACTTCCTGGCCGTCGGTGAGCCCGTCGCCATCGGTGTCGGGATTGGCCGGGTCGGTCCCCAGCAGTGCCTCGTCGGCATCGGACAGCCCGTCGCCATCGGTGTCGACGGAGTCGAGCGAGTCGGCGGTGTCGAATGGTGAGGCGACGGAGTCGTCCGCCGCCAGGGTCTCGATCTTCTCGACCAGCTCGGCGAGCGTGTCGACGTTGTTGATCGAGACGGCGTTCACGACGGGCACGCTGTCGAGCAGCGGCGCCGTGTCGGCGAGTTCGATCGATCCGCTTTGGGCAAGGGCGGAACCTGCGGAGAGGGCGACGGTGGCGGAGACCGTGCCGCCGACCAGCTTCCACTTCATCGGGAGGGGGGCCATGGCATTCCTTCGTTCGGGGTCCCTGGTCGCCGCCCGGACGAGTGCGATGTTGGTTTCCGCCGATCCCACACCGCCGTCCACGCGGCATCGGGGGAGTAACCGATGCGCATACGGATTGTGTTACGCCCGTCAGCGCTCGGCTGATTGGATCCAGCGCTCGGCCAGGTCGAGGCGGCGGTCGGTCTCGGCGGTCCAGTCTGGCATCTGCACCCGGAAGGGGCCGGTGGCGAGGCCGAGGATCACGGCGGCGACCCGCCGGCGCAGGTCACCGGGCGGTGTGACGCGGTCGAAGGCGGCGATCAGCTCCGACCCGTATCGATCGGCCCGCTGGCGAAGCGAGGGCGTGAGCGGCAGCGCCGCCAGGTGACCGAGCAGCCCCGCCAGGTCGCCGGCCCGCTCACCCGCGCCGACGGTGTCGACGTCGACCATGCCGACGAGCGTGGGGCCGTGGATCAGCACCTGGCTGCTGTGGAAGTCGCCGTGGACCGGCACCTCGGGCTCGGGAGCGACAGACTGCACGGCGGCGGCGATCGTCTCGAGGCGTGGAGCGAGCGACGGCGCAACCGTGGCGAGGAACGCGGCGTGCTCAGGCGCGCGGTCATGGGGGCCCGGCACCCGGGGGCTGTCCGGCATCGGCGGGATGCGGGCCAGCAACGACATCACGGCCTCGGCGCTCGGAAGGCGCTCCTGGCCGCTCTCCAGCGCCGCTCGGAGCGTGCGGCCTTCCATGGCCCCGAGCGCCACGATGCCCTGGGACTCCGACCAGCCGTACGACGGCGGTACCGGGAGGTGCTCGGCGAGGGCCACGTGACGCTCCTGGAGCGCTGCCACCCGAGACGGCCGGAGGACCTTGAGGAACAACCGGTCCGACTCCGACGAGGCCTCGATGACCGCCCGCCGGCCGGCCCGGTAGGCGCGGGTTCGCAGGCGGGTCGTGCCTGGCGGCGCACCGAGGCTCTCGAGCACCTCGCTGGTCCGCCGGGGGTTGGCGGCGGCGGGCAGTCCCGGGAGCAGGGGATCGTGGGGAAAGCGCCACACGGCCACTTCGAGGCCGCCGGCCGCCAGCACGGGCGTGTCCTCGGGGACCGGCACGCCGGCCGTCGCCACCAGGGTCTCGGTCCGCGGGCGACCCCCGTCCCAGGCCACCTCGCAGCGGTACTGGACGGTGACCGAGCGCCCCGGCACGTAGCGGACCTGTGACACCCGATGGGTGCGCAGCGCCCCGCCCGCCATCCCGACCACGGATGACAGCAGCCCAGGCGCGTCCTCGCCGAGCAGGGGGAGGAGCGCCGGGACCTCGGGGTCGGCAGGCGGGAGGGGAGGGGTGGTCACGTCCGGAGGCTAGGTCGGGTCGGGAGGCGCCCACAGGTTCGGTGCCTGGTACCTGGTACCCGGTGCCCGGTACCCGTCCGCCAACCGATGGCGTCATTACCTCCTTCGTCATTGACAGTCGCCACCCCGTCCGTGTACCTTTGCGGCACAGCTTGTGAAAACTTTCACAAAGCGAGCACACGGACGGTCACGAGCGTCGGACGAGCCGTCACACGGCCGAATCGAGGGATTTGCATTGAGGATGTCAACCGGTGAGACTCTCGCCTCGGAGCGAGGGATGTCGCATCCCGGGGCCACACACCACGTCGTGATGAGCCTTCGGCGCGACTTCATCGTGGCATCGAACACCCCACCTGGAATGCCATGAGCACGATCAAGAAGGCACACGAGGGAGCAACGTCCGCCGTGAACGACGGCTGGGTCGACGGTGGCTCCTTCCTCAGCTCCATCCTCGCCGGGACGTTGCTCGGCCTCGGGCTCGACGCCTGGCTCGGCACCTCTCCGTGGCTGGTCGTCGCCGGCGTGATCGCCGGCTGCATCAGCGGCTTCTACGGCATGCGGGATCGAGTGACCGCCGTCCAGGGCAAGCAGGACCTCTTCGATGGTTGAGACGCGACGTCCCGTGCAGAACCGCTCCGAGATCGAGGAGTACCTGGCCTCCCGCCCCGCCGTGGAGCTCTCGATGGCGGCCGGCATGGTCAAGCGGTTGGTGATCGTGGGGCCGGTCATGATCGCGCTCTTCGGCGTGCTCAAAGGGGTCGACGGGATGGTGGCGGCCGGCGCTGGCGCCGCCATGGTCGGCGCGTACTACCTCCTCACGGGCTGGATCCTCTCGGCGACCGCCCGGGTGTCGCTCGGCACCTATTACGCCGGGGCGCTGTTCGGGTTCCTCGTGCGCCTGGTGCTCATCGGGCTCACGATGGCCGTGCTCACCAACCAGGCCGGCATGGACCGTGTCGCCCTCGGTGCCACGGTCGCCGTCACGTACGTCGCCCTCCTGATGTGGGAGGCGGCGACATTCAGGACATCTGCAAACCGGGTCGGTTTCCGGACCGCACGACACATGGGAGACACGAACGGTGTTTGATCTGTTCCTCGCAGTAGAGGAGTGCGACGTCGAGGGCGAGATCATCTGCGCCCCCAGCGACGTCCTGTTGCTCTTCGAGAACACGAAAGAGATCTTCGGCATCCCGGGGCTGACCCGGACCGTGGCGCTCATCTACATCGCCATGATCCTCGTGCTCTTGTTCCTCTGGTTCGGACTGCGCGGCCAGACCATCGTCCCCACCAAGTTCGGCGTCATCGCCGGCAACCTCGTCGACTTCGTCAAGAACGACATCGCCAGAGGGGTGATCGGGCCGGAGGGCATCAAGTACCTGCCCTACCTGCTGACGATCTTCCTCTTCGTCCTGGTAGGCAACCTCTTCGAGGTGACGCCGCTGATCAACTTCCCGATCACGTCGCGGATGGCGATCCCGGCCTTCCTCTCGATCGTGACATGGGTGATCTTCGTGTTCGTCGGGTTCAGGAAACACGGCTTCAAGCACTACTTCATCGACACGATCTGGCCCAAGTCGGTGCCGGTGGCCCTGCGCTGGCTGGTCGGGCTCATCGAGCTCGTCTCGATCTTCGTCCTGCGCCCGATCACGCTGGCCGTCCGGCTCTTCGCCAACCTCGTCGCCGGCCACCTCATGCTCACCCTGCTCCTCGTGTCGGGCTACACGTTCATCGTCAGCGTCGGAGACATCGGAGCCAAGGCGCTCGTGGGGATCGGGTGGTATGCCCTGGGTCTGGGCATCTGGCTGTTCGAGGTGCTGGTCGGCTTCCTGCAGGCCTACATCTTCACGCTGTTGTCGGCCGTGTACATCGAGTCGTCGATCAACCCGGCCCACTGAGGTCACAGAACATTTGCCGTAGGGCAACGACAGGAAAGGAAACAAGAGAATGGACGCAATTCTCGCGTTGTCGCTGGGAGCGTTTCAGGTGCTCGCCCAGCTCTCCGGCGAGGTCAGCGGGAGCTTGAACCTCGTGGGATACGGTCTGGCGGCCGTCGGTCCCGGCATCGGCATCGGCATCGTCGCCGGCCAGGCGATCACCGCCATGGTGCGCCAGCCGGAGATGGAGGCCACCGTCCGCACGACCATGTTCCTCGGCATCGCTTTCACCGAGGCGTTGGCGCTGCTGGGGTTCGTGCTCTTCTTCATCGCTTGAGAAGGAAGGAGCAGACGTTGTCACTCGCAACGACACTCTTCCTGGCGGTCGAGGAGTCCGGTGATTCCGGCGGCATCGACCTGCTGCTGGCGCCGGGGAACGAGCTGTGGGCCGGTATCTCGGCCGCAGTCATCATCTTCATCGTCGTCTGGAGGTGGTTCCTCCCCGGCTTCAACGAGCGGCTCGAGGCCCGCCAAGCGGCCATCACCGAGCAGCTCACCGCCGCCGAGGAGGCCAAGAACGAGGCCAACGCGCTGGCCGCCCAATACGACCAGCGCCTCAAGGAGGCCAAGGACGAGGCGAACGCGCTGATCGAGCAGGCCCGGCAGGACGCCGAGGCCGTGCGCGCCGAGACCCTCGCCCGGGCGAACGCCGAGGCAGAGGCGATCCTGGCCCGCGCCAGGGAGGAGGCGGCCACCGAGGCCGATCGCGCCCTGCAGGCGGCCAAGGCCGACGTGGCCAACATCTCGTTGGACCTGGCGGAGAAGGTCGTCGGTCAGAGCCTCGATCGTGATGCACAGATGGGGTTGGTCAACGCCTACCTCGCCGACCTGGAGAAGGGCGAGTAGCGATGGCCGATGCGCGCATCCAGGGGTATGCAGCGGCGGCGTTCGCCGTGGCCAAGGCCGAGGGCGTTCTGGAGCGGGTCGAGGACGAGATGTTCCAGGTGGCCCGGGCTGTCGAAGCCTCGGATGAGCTGCGCGACACGCTGGCCGACCCGCAACTGCCGGTCGAGCGCAAGCACGCCATCGTCGACGACCTGATCGGCGGGCGAGCGACGGACACGACGGTCGGGCTGATCAACCTCGTCGTCGGGCTGGGCCGGGGATCGGAGCTGCCCGCCATCGCCGACGAGTTGGTGGCTGTGGCCGCGGGCTCACGCGACAAGGCAGTGGCCGAGGTGCGGTCCGCCGTGCCGCTCGACGACGCAACCGTCGAGCGCCTCACGAGCGCGCTGTCGCGGCGCACCAAGAAGGACGTGGAGGTCAGGGTCATCGTGGATCCCGACGTGGTCGGGGGCCTCGTGGCGAGGGTCGGCGACGTCGTCATCGACGGCACGGTCAAGACCCGCCTCACCAAGCTTCGTCAAGCCGTGACCGGCTGAGACAGATCGAGGAGAACATGGCAGAGCTGACGATCGACCCGAAGGACATCACCGCAGCCCTTCGCCAGCACGCGGACAGCTGGTCCCCGTCGCTGGAAGAGCAGACGGTGGGCTACGTGACCGCCATCGCCGATGGTGTGGCACGGGTGACCGGGCTCCCCAACGCCGGAGCCTCGGAGCTCCTGGAGTTCCCGGGCGGCCTGCTCGGTGTGGCACTCAACTTGGACGAGGGCGACCTCGGTGTCGTCCTCATGGGTGATGCGTCCCACATCGAAGAAGGCGCCCCGGTGACGCAGTCCGGCAACGTGCTGTCGATCCCGGTGGGCGACGCCCTCCTGGGCCGGGTGGTGAACCCGCTCGGCGAGCCCCTCGACGGCAAGGGTGAGATCGGTGCGACCGAGCGGCGGCTGCTCGAGACCCAGGCTCCCTCGGTGGTGCAGCGCCAGCCCGTGAGCGAGCCGCTGCAGACCGGCATCAAGGCCATCGACGCCATGACCCCGATCGGGCGCGGCCAGCGCCAGCTGATCATCGGCGACCGGCAGACCGGTAAGACGGCGATCGTGGTCGACACGATCCTCAACCAGAAGCAGTACTGGGGCACCGACCAGGCGGTGAAGTGCATCTACGTCGCCATCGGCCAGAAGGCATCGACGGTGGCCGAGGTGGTGTCGGCGCTCGAGGAGGCCGGCGCCATGGAGTACACGGTGGTCGTCACGGCCAACGCCTCCGAGGCTTCGGCGCTGCAGATGTACGCACCGTATGCCGGCTCGGCCATCGGCCAGTACTGGATGTACAACGGCGAGCACGCCCTGGTCATCTTCGACGACCTGTCGAAGCAGGCCGTCGCCTACCGCGAGATCTCGCTGCTGCTGCGGCGTCCTCCCGGTCGTGAGGCCTACCCGGGCGACGTCTTCTACCTGCACAGCCGGCTGCTGGAGCGCTGCGCCAAGCTCTCCGACGACCTGGGGGCCGGTTCGCTGACCGGCCTGCCCATCATCGAGACCAAGGCCAACGACGTGTCGGCCTACATCCCGACCAACGTGATCTCCATCACCGACGGCCAGATCTTCCTGGAGACGGACCTGTTCTTCCAGGGCATCCGCCCGGCCATGAACGCCGGTGTGTCGGTGTCCCGGGTGGGCGGGAACGCCCAGATCGACGCCATGAAGAAGGTGGCGGGCCCGCTGCGCCTCAACCTGGCGCAGTTCCGAGAGCTGGAGGCCTTCGCCGAGTTCGGCTCCGAGTTGGACGCCGCCTCACTGGCCCAGCTCGAGCGTGGTCGGCGGGTGGTCGAGGTGCTCAAGCAGCCCCAGTTCGACCCGGTGCCGGTCGAGCAGCAGGTGGTGGTGATCTACGCCGTCACCAACGGTCACCTCGACGACATCCCGGTGGATCGCATCCAGGCCGCCGAGCGGGCCATGCGCGAGTACTTCCAATCCCGGGCGAGCCATCTGCTCGAGCAGATCGCCTCGACGGGCAAGCTGCCCGACACCGACGAGCTGAATGGGGCCATCGCCTCGTTCAAGGACACCTTCGAGGCCTAGAGACAGTGCCGCACTCCGCCCACCCCGCACTCGTCTCGCCGGTTCTCGACGCCCCTGGCGGCGTCCTCCGCCTCGACGCATCTCACCGATGCGCCTTCGTTGTGCGTCCTGGCCAGATGACGCCGAGCTCACGACGATCCGAGCACGCTGCGAACGGAGCACGGCACTAATGGCCAGCGCCGAACTTCGCATCATCCGGCGGCGGATCCGCTCCGTCGAGTCGACCAAGAAGATCACGCGAGCGATGGAGCTCATCGCGGCCTCGCGGATCGTCAAGGCGCAGGAGCGGGTGAAGGCGGCCAAGCCGTACGCCGAGAAGATGGCCGAGGTGGTCAGGAACGTGGGGAAGGCGTCGAGCGACTTCGCCCACTCCTTGCTCGAGCAGCGCGACCTCCGGACCATGGGCGTGCTGGTCGTGACCTCCGACCGGGGCTTGGCAGGTGCCTACAACACCAACGTGATCCGGCTCGCCGAGCAGCGGGTGATCGAACTGACGGAGGCCAACGTCAACGTTCGCATCTACGCAGTCGGCGCCAAGGCGCAGACCTACTTCTCGTTCCGCGGGTACCACATCGAGCGGGTGTTCCTGGGCGTGACCGATACGCCGGGCTACGGAGACGCCCGGGCGATCGCCAACACGCTGATGGAGGAGTACGCCACGAGTCACGTCGACGCGGTGGAGGTGTTCTACACCCGCTACGTCTCGGCGCTGACCCAGGTGGCCTCACCGGACACGCTGCTCCCCATCACGCCGCCGGATGAGCAGGCGACGGAGGATTCCGGCCCATCGGCCACCTACGAATACGAGCCGGAGCCGGGGGAGATCCTCAACCGGCTGCTCCCGCGCTACGTGGAGTCGGACATCTTCGGCAAGCTGCTCGACAGCTCGGCATCCGAGCACGCCGCCCGCCAGCGGGCCATGAAGGCGGCGTCGGACAACGCCGACGAGCTGATCAAGGTGTTGACCAGGACGGCCAACCAGGCCCGTCAGGCAGAGATCACCACCGAGATCTCCGAGATCGTCGGCGGCGCCGAAGCGCTCGCCGCAGGATGATGAGCATGCTCAGCGGATCCGTCGCAAGGGGGTGCGGGAGGGGGACCTGCTCCGCAGTCCCCCTCGCACTCGATGCGTGCAGCTTGCTGTCGCATCGAGCACAAGAAGTCGCGGCCGTAGGCCGCTCGATTGACCTCGACCCGAACCTGTTCGGGTCGAAACGACGTGAGGAGTAGCCCTGTGACAGACGCAGTCAGCGTAGGACGGATCACCAAGGTCGCTGGGCCGGTGGTGGACGTCGAGTTCCCGCCGGATGGTCTCCCTGAGCTGCTCTACGCCCTGGAGATCAACTTCGAGGCCGGTGGCGAGCAGAAGACCGTGAAGGCCGAGACCGCTCAGCATCTCGGGCGCAACCGGGTGCGGGCGGTGGCGATGGCGCCGACCGACGGTCTGGTGCGTGGCGCCGAGGTCATCAACACCGGCGGTCCGATCTCCGTGCCGGTGGGGGATCAGACGCTCGGGCACATCTTCAACATGTGGGGCGAGGCCCTCGACGACCCGGACGCCGAGTTCGGGATGCGCTGGCCGATCCACCGCCCGGCTCCGGCCTTCGAGGACGTCGAGCCGACGACCGAGATGTTCGAGACCGGGATCAAGGTCATCGACCTGCTGTGCCCGTACCTGCAGGGCGGCAAGATCGGCCTCTTCGGGGGCGCCGGGGTCGGCAAGACGGTGCTGATCCAGGAGATGATCAACCGGGTGGCCACCCAGCACGGTGGTGTGTCGGTGTTCGCCGGCGTCGGCGAGCGCACCCGCGAGGGCAACGACCTGTTCCTGGAGATGAAGGAATCGGGCGTGATCGACAAGGCGGCCCTGGTCTTCGGCCAGATGGACGAGCCGCCTGGCGTGCGCCTGCGAGTGGCGCTCTCGGCTCTGACGATGGCCGAGTACTTCCGGGACGTGCAGCGCCAGGACGTGCTGCTGTTCATCGACAACATCTTCCGGTTC